>NZ_JAUBPO010000048.1:0-57466 GCF_036700785.1 Microcoleus sp. S28C3
GGGAATCTCTCTCTAAATTCACCATAATTTCTACTCAGCTCCTTCTGAGTAAATTTGTGCTTAGTCTAAACTCCAGTAACCAATAACCAATAACCAAATATAATGTCTTTAGAAATTCAAAACTTAACTGGGGGTTACGGCGAAGTTGCGATCGCCCACAACATCACTTTATCTTTACAACCTGGTGAGTGGTTGAGTCTCATCGGTGCCAACGGTTCTGGTAAGTCTACTTTCTTGAAGTTAGTTAGCCGCATCCTAACTCCGCAGCAAGGAAGTGTGTTGCTTGATGGCAAAGCAATTCATACTCAACCTGCGGCTGTTGTCGCTCAAAAATTAGCGATTTTGCCGCAGCAGCAAACAGTGCCAGAAGGTTTGACGGTAAGGCAATTAGTGAGTTTGGGACGTTCTCCTCATCAGAGTTGGTGGCAGTGGGAATTGAGCAAGGAAGATGCGGAAAAGGTGGAAGTTGCGATCGCTCAAACTGGGATTGAGGAATTTCGCGATCGCCCTGTCGAACAACTCTCAGGAGGCGAACGCCAGCGCGCTTTTCTCGCCTTAGCTTTGGCTCAAAATCCGCAAGTTTTGCTGTTAGATGAACCTACTACTTATTTAGATATTTGCTATCAGTTGCAATTGTTAGAATTGCTTAACCAACTAAATATCCAACAAAAATTAACGATTATTACGGTGCTGCATGAAATTAATTTAGCTGCTAGGTACAGTTCGCGGATTGCTATGTTAAATAAAGGCAAACTTTTTTGTGTAGGAACTCCCGCACAAGTTTTAACTCCTGAGAATTTAGCTCAGATTTTTGGCGTAGAAGCTATCATTTTAGAAACTTCTGTAGGCTTGCAGATTTGTGCGATCGCTCCCACTCTTCACACTTAATGTTTTTATGATAAGTATAACCTTGCCCTAGCACTAAGTTCTCAATTTATTCATAATTATTTCTATTAACTGATTGCCGCAATCCGCTGTTATATCTGAGTGTCACAGGCTTTAAACTATTGCCTAGTCTTGATTCCCAAGGGTGGAATAAAACTTAAGAGATACTTAAAAAATCCGCATTCAGGCAACAAAGGCGGTTTTTTATACAAAATATACCGTAAATTATTGATATTTAAATCATTAAGCGCTAAAGTGCGATCGAACTTCCCGTCCATTCTGTCTCTACCGCGCCTAAACTCGCTGTAACTCCAGCCTAAACTATGTACAAAACTTTGTTTTCTCGTACCGCTATCCTGCTGCTGAGTTTAGCATTTGCCGCTTGCTCCGCCGCAACTCCACCACAACTTCAGCAATCAACTCCTGCTGTTTCGCCATCAGCAAATCAACCACAAACAACTAACAGCGAATCAGTAGAAAAAGTTGTAGCTTTAACACCTTTAACCGCCGATATTATCCATCAACTCGACAAAACCAAACTTGTAGGAATTCCCGGCAGCAAATTAGTCAGCAGCAACTCCAAATTTACAGGAATTACCGCAGTCACTGGCGAACGCACCCCTCCCAATTTGGAAAAAATTATCGCATTGAAACCGGATTTGGTGGTAGGTGCGTCGGGATTTCACGACCAAACAATGCAGAAATTGCAGCAGCTTGGAATTAAAACTTTACTCACTCAAGTTGATAGCTGGACAGCCCTAGAAGAGTTAACAACAACCTTAGCTAAATCCCTCAAAGCCAATCCCGAACCTCTGTTAAAACGCTACCAAACATTTTTAGCAGACATCCCGAATCAAAGCCCCGCCACTTTAGTTTTGATAAGCCGACAACCGATTTTATCGCCCAATAAAAGCAGTTGGGCTGGAGATTTACTGGGTAAGTTTAACGTAAAAAATGTCGCAGCCCAATTGCAAGGAGATAGCCCCGTTCGAGGCTACGTGACGCTTTCAGCGGAAAAGATTTTAGAGGCTAATCCCGAAGTAATCATTTTAGTCGATCGGGGAGAAGGAATTTTAGACCAATTTAAATCGGATTCATTTTGGAATCAACTAACAGCCACAAAAAATAATCGAGTTTACGTTTTTGACTACTACGGATTGGTCAACCCAGGTAGTATCGAAAAAATTGAGCAAGCAACTGCTAAACTTAAACAAGTTTTCGCTAAAAAGTAGAGCCCCGATTTTGAGAGATAAAAAATTTCTTTCTCTAAAAGTGAGAAAGCTAACAGCACTCAAAAGCACGCAGCGATCGGAAACCTGGTTTTTGAGCCTGATTCCCAATGCTGTCCGATCGATCGGCCTTACACCGGTAACAGCGGCACACCGCGCAACAGGCGCAGGGAATTGATACAAGCCGGACAGTCGCAGCCAAACATCGCCACGGCGGCATCGCTTTCTTCTTCGGAAAAGTCCAGCATTGCCACCTGTTCGTCAGCAGGGCGCTGCCAACTGATTTTTGGTTGAGAATTAGCAGCAGCGGTTTTGGCGGGGAGGCGCACGCAAGTCAGGCGCTGAGTGTGGGGCGATCGCACACACTTGGGCGAATCAGCCGATTGGCCTGGTGTTTCAGTAATTTGAGCGGGATTTGCGATCGCGCTTAAAGACATCACAGATCCAAACAGCGTTGGACTTACCAATAAAGTGAGGAGCAATCGATTCATTTGTCGTCCTTCAGAACTTCAACGTATACAGTAGCCGATTATCTGTTGCAATTCAACAAAGTTTTCGTCCGACATCAGTACGATTTGCCGTAATTAAGGCTTAAAAGCCGCATATTTGCTACCAAAACCTTGAACAATTATCCGCCTATTGAAAACCAGCATTTTCTGATAAGTATCACCTTTGCTTCCCTGTTTAAGATTTGTTGCAATTTGAGTAAATTTAGATTGCGAGTGATAACAAATTCATCCTATGCGGGTAAACTGATTTCAGCAAGGACAACTCGCAGCAGCGGACAAGTTTACCTCAAAAACCAGGTGGGGAGTGATGAGTACAGTTTTAGTTGTGGAAGATTCCCGCAGCCAGCGCGAGTGCATTTCACATCAGTTGAGATGCAGCGGATTGAATGTAATTCAGGCATCTGACGGTGTGGAAGCGCTGGCTAAAATGGAGAAAAATTGCCCCGATTTAGTATTATTAGATGTCATAATGCCCCGTTTAGACGGCTACGGCGTTTGCCGTTTAATTAAAGCTAATCCCGAAACTCGGAACATACCGGTGGTATTTTTAACAGGGAAGGGACAGCAGTTAGCTTTATTTTCGAGGTTCCAGGGCGATCGCGCCGAGGCTTATGTTAGCAAACCTTGGCAGCCGAGGGAACTTTTGGCAACGATAAAAAAAGTTTTGCTCAATGCCAATATTAAGTTCGATCGAGCTTCTGCTGACGCTTGGACGGAATACGGAATTTTAAATTTAAATACAGTCGAACTTTATCAAAGCCACGCCGATGCTTGGACAAAATACAGCCCCCAAATTATTAAATTGTACGATTCCAGCTTAGCAGCTTTCGAGCAAGCTTTGGCAATAGAACCGAGTCACTCGAATGCTAACAAGTATCGCAACCGAGTTCAGACAATCCGGGCAATTTTGAGGAAAAAATTAGAGCAAACTAAACCTTGCAAAGTCTGCGATTATTATTACGGTAGGGACGGGCTAAACTGTGCGGTTCATCCTGCTGGCCGCCCTCAAGAACTGTGTCGCGATTGGGAATTAAATTAAATAAACTTAAATGAAAACAAATAACCGGGCTAACTTGGAAAAGTTGCTGCAAGAAAGAAACGAACATCCCGAAAGAATGGATGAAATTGATGAAAAAATTAATGCAACTTTCCGCAAAAATTACGCAATTTTAGTAATGGATATGTCGGGATTTTCGCGCACGACAGTCCGCTACGGAATCATTCATTTTTTGGCAATGATTCACCGGATGCACGGAATTGTCAAACCAATAATTTCAGAATGTGGCGGTACTGTAGTCAAGGAGGAAGCCGACAATATTTTTGCAGTATTTACCGACGTAAAATCGGCGGTGGAAGCTGCGATCGACTCTGTGAAACAAACGGCGGCTGTTAACACGACACTGCCGCCGGAAATGGACATTCACCTCTGCATTGGTATTGGTTGCGGCGATGTTTTGATGCTGGAAGGAGAGGATATGTACGGTTCCGAATTTAATCTGGCATCGAAGCTGGGAGAGGATTTGGCGGAACGGGGAGAGATTTTGCTCACCTCAGCAGCCTTTGAAAATTTGGAAGGTGACAAGCAAGATTGGGAAAGAATGGATTTTTCGATTTCGGGTTTGGAGTTGGTGGCATACAAACGGATACTGTCTGCTTAATTTATATATTCGCGATTAAAATCGCATTTACACAAACTTTCGTCCGCCTGCGCAGACTAAGAAATAAGTGGGATTTGGTATGACATGATTGACGATCGCCAAAATTGGCAACGTATGAATTTAGCTGCCCTTCAACAGCGGCTGGCTTGGCTGCAACAACAGCCAGACAAAGTTATTTTTTGCAAAGATTCTGGTGTTCACTATGTTGCAGTCACAAAAGATCGATCGCACATTAAGCTATCTTTAGTAGAAAAAGTTAATTTGCATACAGATTTACTGCAATCTGTATTCGATTTCAACAATCCTTTACATCTAGTGTCTGAATATACTCAGGCGATGATGTTGGGTTTAGTGTGGCAAAACCAACCTCAAAGAATCTACATAGCTGGTTTTGGCGGCGGCAGAATTCCCTTAGTGTTGCACCACTATTTGCCCGAAACTGTTATAGAATGTGCCGATGTCGATCCGATCGCGATCCAAGCAGCTACACAGTGTTTTGGGGTGCAGTTGGACGATCGCCTGAGTGTGACAATTCAAGACGGCAGAGAGTATCTGGAACAGCAAAAACCCGATATCCAGTACGAGATCATCATGACCGACGTATTTTTTGGCAACGGCTACTTTCCGCACAGGCTGGCCACCAAAGAATTTTATCAACTCTGCGAAAAACGCTTGTCAAGGGAAGGAGTTGTGCTGGTAAATCTGCTGCAAAGAGATGAGTTTTATGCGGAAAAAATCAAGACTTTTCAAAGTGTCTTTTCTCAGGTATGCGTGTGTCCGTGGAAGGACATTAACAGCGTTTTGATTGGTACTAAAAGCGCTCTTTTAGAGAAAGACGAGATTGTTGCTAGGGCAAAATATTTGCAAGATGGCTATCAATTTTCATTTCCATTAACAGACAGATCACAGGAAGTAAAATTAGGTACTGAATTGGCGGAAGCTATACCTAATTTAGATCGATCTCAAATTTTGCATGACGATGCGCCGCCTGTTGGTTATTTTGATTCTTGGTTGCTTTGATATTGATAATAAGTCCGGGTTTACTCTTTGTGGAACCGGCATCTTGCCTGTTCCTGATGCGGCTTTCACGGTTTTGATGCGTAATCAGATGATGTGATTTTTTGCCAAATTTTCAGCATAGATCGCCGATCGAGAAAAATTCTATAATAAATCCATATTCTAAAATCTATAATCAAATGGCGACACCAGTTGATTTTCCTAAATATCTGCAATCCCTGGTTGAGTCTTATAAAAAACAACAGCATCTCTACACCCTGACGGATTTACAGGTGGAGGTGCGGGTGGAAAAGCCACCGGAGGATCGATCGCAACCTCGATCCGCAGAAAATAAACCAGAAACGAAAATCGATCGGCTGGAAGTGCTGGCGGGAATCCGCAAGTACGTGCAGCAGGGAAATGTGCTGCTAGTGGGCAAGCCAGGTTCGGGAAAATCGACGGTTTTGCAGCGTTTTCGGTGGGAATTGGCACTAGAAGCGCTCAAGGAGGGCGATCGACAGATTCCGGTGTTGGTGCAGTTGAGGAGCGATCGCTCGATCGTAGATGCAATCTGTGCCGGATTTCGACAGGGAAAGCTCAGGGTTAGCCCCGACCAGGTGGATGATTTGCTGCTGGATCGCAAGTTGCTGCTGTTGTTGGATGGGGTGAATGAGATGCCATCGCAACAACGGCGGCAGGAATTGCAGCAATTTCGCGAGGAAAATTCCGATACGCCGATGATTTTCACGACGCGGGATTTGGCGCTGGGTGGGTTTTTGGGTATTGAGAAAAAGCTGGAGATGTGTGCGCTGACGCAACCGCAGATGCGGGAGTTTGTGCACAAGCATTTGCCGCAACATGGGGATTCGCTGCTGCGACAATTGGGTGATCGCCTGCGAGAGGTGGCGGAAACGCCGTTGTTGTTGTGGATGCTGTGTGAAATATTTGAACCTACCCGGAAAATTCCCCAGAGTAAGGGCGAGTTGTTTCGGGAGTTCGATCGCCGATATGACAAGTTTAAGGATGTTCCCTTGGTTTCGGAGGATTTTCGGCGGTTCAAGTCGGATCTTTTGCAGCAGTTGGCTTTTGCGATGTTGCAGGGCGACTCGCAGCGCCCCACGGATGGCTTGGTGGCGATTTCTCGCGATCGGGCTGAGGGGATTTTGGAGTGCTGGTTGCGCGATAAGAAGGAACAGGAACCCCTAAAGAAGGCGAAGGAATGGCTAGAAGATTTGCTGAAACATTATCTGTTGCAGGAGGCTGCAGAGCTGGATGACATTGAGTTTCATCACCAATTATTTCAGGAGTATTATGCGGGGCGGGCGTTGCTGAAACTGTTTGATGATAAGCATCCTGATGCGATGGATGCTCAACGGTTACAGCATTTCTATTTGAATTATTTTAAATGGACGGAGCCTCTGGGGTTCATGCTGTCGTTGTTGCCGGATGAGGTGCAGGCGGTGCGGGTGGTGCGGCTGGCTTTGGAGGTGGATGTGATGTTGGGGGCGCGGCTGGCGGGGGAGGTGCAGCGGGATTTTCAGAAGCGCACGGTTGGGTTGGTGGATGGGTTGGATGTGCCGGGGTGGTTAAAGGTTGGGCTTTTGGGGGAAGTGCGATCTGATGAAGCGATTCCGAGATTGCTCAAATTCGTTGAAGATTCAGACTCGGATGTGCGTAGTAGCGCGGCAAATGTGTTAGGCAAAATTGGTTCCGAGGCAGCGATTCCGGGATTAATTAAACTCGTTGAACATTCAGACTATGATGTGCGTTGGAGGGCAGCAGATGTGTTAGGCAAAATTAGGTCCAAGGCTGCGATTCCGGGATTGATTGAACTCGTTGAACATTCAAACTCTGATGTACGCAGAAGGGTGGCAGATGCCTTAGGCAAAATCGGTTATGAGGAGGTGATTCCCGGATTACTTCAACTGGTTGAAGATGCAGATTTTCAAGTGCGTAAGATAGTAGCAAATGCTTTAGAAAAAATCGATTCCGAGGCAGTGATTACGGGATTGCTTAAACTTGTGCAAGATTCCAATTATGGTGTGCGTAAGAGCGCGGCAATAGCCTTAGGCGAAATTGGTTGTGAGGACGTGATTCCCGAATTACTTAAACTGGTTGAAGATTCAGACTGTAATATGCGTTGGAGGGCGGTAAAAGCCTTAGGTAAAATTGGTTCTCAGGTGGCGATTTCGGAATTGCTTAAACTCCTTGAACATTCAAACTCTGATGTGCGTAGTAGCGTTGTAAAGGCTTTAGACGAAATCAATTCCGAGGCATTGATTCCGGGATTGCTTAAACTTCTTGAACATTCAAACTCTGATGTGCGTAGTAGCGCGGCAGATGTCTTAGGCGAAATCGGTTCCGAGCTGGCGATTCCCGGATTGCTTAAACTCCTTGAAGATTCAGACTCTTATGTACGCTGGATTGCGATATATGCCTTAGGTAAAATCGATTCCAATCTGGCGATTTTGGTATTGCTTAAACTTCTTGAAGATTCAGACTCTGATGTACGTTGGATTGCGACATATGCCTTAGGCGAAATCGGTTCCGAGGAGGCGATTCCCGGATTGCTTAAACTCCTTGAAGATTCAGACTATGGTGTGCGTATGAATGCGGAAGATGCCTTATATAAAATCGGTTCTGCGGCGAATCCAGGATTACTTAAACTCCTTGAATATTCAAACTCTAATGTGCATTTGAAGGTGGCAGATGAGTTAGGTGAAATCGGTTCCGAGGAGGCGATTCCGAGATTGCTTAAACTCGTTGAAGATTCAGACTCGGATGTGCGTATGAATGCGGCAAATATGTTAGCCAATATCGCTAAGCAGCACAAAGAGAAAGTCGCCTCCCATCTCCCCCACCTCCTCACCTTAATTCCCTCCGAATCCGTCAAAGAAGTTCACCGCCTCATCCTCGTCATCCAAGCCGCCTGCAAATACTACAACTACGAGATACGTCAGTTAGCTCTACTCCCGGAAAGTGGCAAGCAGTCGGCGAATGCTTCTGCTAACGTATACATACAATCTGTCGAGAAATTCAAACTCATGTCAAACGAACCACCCATCTTCCACCAACAAAATGCCACCATAGGCGTTAACTATGCCGCTGAAAACAGCAATCCCAAGGTTATTCAAAAAATCGAAGCCGCCCAGCAATCCTCCCCTGAAGCTGCACTAAATGCAGTAGTGCAAATTATTCAGGCATTGGAAAAAAAGTATACCTATGTGCAAGACGAGGAACAAGCACGCAATATTATTGATGCAGAATTTAAGGAAATCAAAGAGCAAAAACCCATCGAGTGGCAAAACCTAATCAGCTTCAAACGGGTTTACAACGGTGGCAAAAAAGCAGTGCTGAAAGTTGGCGAACACTTCGCCGAATCAAGCGTCTGGGGCAAAGCAGGCGTTGGCTTCATCGAAGGCATATCCGAAGACGTGAAATAGCCAGCCAACCCAAAAGTTTGCTGAAATATTGCAACATTTTTAATAAGGCTTTCAGGGCGGGCGAGACGCCCACCCCAGAAGAAAATTTACTCTTTGTGGAACAGGCCCAAAAGCCTGTTCCTGACAGAGATGCAAGATGTAAAATAAAACAGCAGTAAGCTCTATGCAAACCGGAGGCTCACAGCATGATTCAAAATCCCGCATACTATCAGATGGTGCTAGAAACCTTGTGCACCGCCCTAGAGGATGCCCGCCCCGCTGTCAGGGCGAAAGCAGCAGAAGCACTGGGAAAAATAGGAGATGTCGCCATCGCGCCCATATTAGTTAAAGCCTTCAAAGACACCTCGCCAGAAGTCCGTTCCAGCGTCATCCAAGCCCTCGGACAACTGATACTAAATGAGGCTTAAATACTCCTTTCATTTCTTAGTCCCCCTCGGCTCGGACTTCGTTTGTGTAGACGCGATTTCAAGATCCGAGTAATCTTATCATTTCATACATTCAACCATCTGCTGTTCGAGCTTAGCCAACAATGTATCAACATCTGTTGCGGCTTCCTCAAAACAAACAGGAGGTTCAGGCTTAGGTTCAAAAAGAATTAACTTAATTTGACCTTCACCGATCGCCAAAATCGCCACTTCCTTCTCAGGCTTGTGAGCGTTCAACACACCTACAACTTCCTGAATATGACTTCTCACTTGACGGTTCAACTCCTCAACCGCCTCTTTCTTACAATACACAAAACGCGCAGTTTCTGCAATATCAATTGCTAAAATCTCCTCGCTTTCCTCTCCCCTTTCCAGAAATAGCCCCCAAGCCAAAGCAGCCAATTCATGTTGATTAGCTTTCACGAATTTATCTAATTTGCGGCTCCAGCTATTTTCGTTGGGTTTGGACTCAGGGCTATCAAATAGAAACATTTTCTCTTCTTGTTTGTATAAACTAATATTTTACAGTCAGCAGTCACTTGTCAGTTGGCAGTTGTCATTAGTTAGAATTAAAATTACCAATTATATCATGTCTGGTTGATTCGCGATCGGATAATTTTCGATATCGTAAGGGCGGCTTTTACCAACAATCTACGTGTCAAACTAATTATCTCATAAACCCGCCCCACCGATATAGTTATGATGCGACCAGACATGATATTAGCAATTACTAATTACCAATTCCCAATTACCCAAAACCGCTGCGTTTCTATCTTATACCAGATTGCACGCGCCAGAGCGCCGCATAAACTCCGTCCTGTTCGATCAGTTGTTCGTGCTGCCCCGATTCTACCACTAGCCCCTCTTCCATGACACAAATGCAATCGGCATTGCGGACAGTAGAAAGACGGTGGGCGATCGCAATTGTAGTGCGATTCTTGGTAATCCGTTCGAGCGATCGCTGAATAGCCGCCTCCGTCTCGTTATCCACCGCTGAAGTAGCTTCGTCAAGGATCAAAATCGGCGGATTCTTCAAAACAGCCCGTGCAATTGCTATTCGCTGCCGCTGCCCCCCCGACAATTTTTGACCGCGTTCCCCTACAATAGTGTTGTAACCGTCGGGCAATTGCGAAATAAACTCGTGAGCCTCCGCAATTTTAGCAGCATTTACTATCTCTCGATTGCTTGCCTCAAAACTGCCGTAAGCAATATTTTCGGCCACCGTACCGTGAAACAAAAACACATCTTGACTCACCAATCCGATCGCTCTGCGCAAATCTTTTAAATTCAGGTTATTTAATTCTATACCGTCGAGATAAATATTGCCGTACTGTACCTCGTACAGCCTCAAGATGAGTTTCACCAGCGTACTTTTTCCCGAACCAGTAGCGCCAACAATCGCAGTAGTTTTTCCAGCAGGCAGAGTCAGGGAAAAATACTGCAAAATCGGCTTTCTTTGATTGTAAGAAAAAGTAACATTTTTAAATTCCAACTCACCCTTAATCGAACTAACCGGCCGCCGAATATCACCCGTGTGAATCGCGATCGGAGTATCCAACAAATTCATCACCCGATTAGTAGAAGCCATGGCGCGCTGGTATTGATCCAGAGTATCTCCCAGGCGAGTCAGCGGCCACAACAACCGCTGAGTCAAAAACACCAAAACGCTGTAAGTTCCCACAGACAACCTGCCCGCCACAACCTCCAAACCGCCCAGAAATAGTGTTGCAATAAACCCCAAGAAAATCACAACCCGAATCAGCGGAATAAAAGCTGCCGAAAGTGCGATCGCCCGTCGGTTGCTTTGGCGGTAAGCTTGGCTTTGTGTTTCGATGCGCTGAATTTCATAGTCTTCGGAAGTAAAACTTTTAATAGTAGTAATTCCCATCAAATTATTCGACAGTTGCCCGTTCAGAAAACTCACCTTTTCCCGCACATCAGCATAGAGAGGAGCGAGGCGATCTTGAAAGGCGATCGATCCCCAAATAATAAAAGGTATCGGCAGCATTGACAGCCCAGCAACACCAGGAGAAGCAGCAAAAAAAGCCGCGCCAATCACAACAACAGTGGTAATTACCTGAATTACCTCATTAGCGCCGTCGTCCAAAAAACGTTCGAGTTGATTGATATCATCGTTGAGAATAGAAATCAAACCGCCAGTGCTGCGTTCTTCAAAATAAGCTAATTCTAATTCCTGCAAATGGCTGTAAGCTTCCAGGCGCAAATCGTGTTCGATATCCTGAGCCAAATTGCGCCACAAATAATCATAGGCATATTCAAAAACAGATTCCAAAGTCCAAACAATCGCGCTCAAAAGAGTGATAATTGCCAGTTGCCAAAAGACATCTTTGATGCCCCACTGAGCGAGGATAGAATCTTGCTGTTTCACCACCACATCAACGGCAATACCGATTAATGCTGGCGGCGCTAAATCGAAGAATTTATTCAGCAGCGAACAGATACTTGCCAGCCAAGCTTTCAGGCGGTAGCGGCGGCCGTACTTCAGCAGCCGCTTTAGGGGATGGACAGGTTTTGATGGATTTGGTGATGCTTGAAAATCATTCATAGGGCATGGGGCATCAGAAATAGGGCAGAGAATTAAAAATTAGTAGGGTGCTCGGCGCGCACCTTACCCTTGTTTAATTTTTAATTCTCAAAAACCCCGTTCCTAGGCTTTAAACGTTAACACTGGCTTCATTTTAGCGACTACACCAACTATTTGCGCCTCAACCTGAACGTCAATTACTGGTTGAATTGGCTTGTAAGCTGCCGGTGCTTCTTCGATTCTGCGTTCTTCGCGCAAGGTAATGCAATCTACGCCGGTTAATCCCAAAGCGGAGTCAGTTTTGTCAACACCTTCGCGACTCATATCGAAGCGCGATCGCGCCCTTCCTGCACCGTGAGATGCCGATCGCAAAAATCGATCGTTCCCCTTCCCAACCAGCAAATAAGACGGCGCGCCCATCGAACCCGGTACAATTACAGGCTGGCCCAAATGTGCGGGACAAGCGCCCTTGCGCGTTACCCAGCCGGCACCTTCAGCTAAAGTGATATTGTGAGGCACATCGTATACTAAGGGAGCTTCGACATCGCCGAAAACTTGCCGCAAACGCCAGCGCAGAAGTTCTGCTAGCAGCAAACGGTTGATAAAACCGTAGTTAGCGGCTGTTGCTTCCGCTTGCAGGTAGCTGTTCACAAGTTCGGGATTTGCTGCGACAGACAGCGGAAAAAGCCGGGATTCAGGATGTTTCAGAGTTTTCGGCCAGGCGTCGCAAGCTCGATCGCGCCACATTCCGCCGATGTATTTGCCGACATTCCGCGAACCCGAGTGAACCATGAAAGCGATTTGTCCCGATCGAACTCCCCAAGTATAAGCCGTAGCTCGATCGACAACTTCCTCAACCACTTGAATTTCCACAAAGTGATTGCCGCCGCCGATAGTACCTAAGCCGCCATCCCTGACTAAGCCGTCGTTTGGGACTAATTCTTCGGGAGCCCATTTCACATCGCCATTCATGGAACCGCCGAGGAAAGTGCGATCGCACTCTGACGCCAACTGCTGGAAATCCGAATTAGCTGCGCTGCCGGTTGGCTTGTCTCGCAAAGCATCCAGCCATCCGGGAATCCCGTGTTGGAACATCGCGCCAGCAGTTTTTGCAGTCATGCTGACATCGCGAGTACCGAAGAAATAATCGCCTTTGAGCAATTCTACAAATCGATCGCGCTGACTGAGGAATTGTTCGATCGACAAATCCGCAACGTGTAACCGCATCCCGCAGTTAATATCGGAACCTGTGGCCGCCGGAATCACCATTCCTACTGTTTGGACGATCGAGCCGATCGCCACCCCCGAATCCCCCGGATGGAAATCTGGAGTAGCGCAAGCGCGGCAAACGCAGCCGCCTTGAGGGTGACGAACATTCGCCAAACTTGCTAACTGTTTGAGCGCCTTTGCTTCCACAGGAAAATCCTCTGGGAGCAAAACTTCTGCTGTTGGAGCATCGGCATCTTGCCCGTGTTCTTTCAGAGAACTATTCAGAGAAATAGAGTAGACTTTATTGTCGTAACTAACATCAAGACCTTGCCGAGACAAAGCTCGCAAAAGCCTGTTCAAGTTTTTTGGCTGCTGCATAAATAGTCTGTTGCGGATTGCATAGCAATCCCCAAGAGTTGAAGAGATTTTTTAGGGAACAAAAGACTTGGGTTCAGCAGCCGCAATCTTTTTCAAGATAAGTTGAAAGGCAACTTGTCTAATGACTAAATTTATGACATATCAGAAATGATATGTCAACTATTTCATTGAATTTTTAATAAATATATATCATTTACCAAGCAGTGTCAGAAATTCGGTTTCTGCCTAGATAAATCGCATCCAAACCAAAGATTTTGCAAAGAAACCCGGTTTCCTTTGTCAGCGCCTCATCCAGCATTCCAGCCTTCATTGCAGGAAGTAGGGGCAATCCCGCGCGGTTGCCCATCCCCCTTAAAGAAAATACCTAACCGTCGTCACCACCCGACTTCTTTTAGCCCGCAAAGCCGCTTTCAAAAAGAAAGCAGTTTGATTGTGCAGCAGTCCCTCCCACCAATTTCGCGTCACAAAAGCCGGAATGATCAGCGTTAAATATACTCCCGGTCGCTGCTCTTCAAACAAAGTCAAAAAGTGAGTCAAAGCCTCACCAACAGAACGGTAAGGCGATTCCAAAATTTCCAAAGGAATGTCTGACTGCAAATCTTGCCAAGCCGCTTGTAATTTTTCTCGATCGGTCAAACCAATATCTACGTGAACTGCCACAACTTCATCAGCAATTAAACGAGCGTAATCGAGGGCCTCGAAAGTTCCTCGGTGCAACTGCCCGATTAACACCACTGCCGGATGTGTCACCGTCTTAACTCTAGGTCTGCGAAGATAAGACCTCGGTTCTATTCCCTGAATGCTCAAGCGAGCCGCTACATACCGATAGTGCCGGTGAATAGCTAAAAATAGACTGACTACGATCGGAATAGTTACTACGACAACCCAAGCTCCCAAAAGGAATTTTGTAGCGAGAATTACAGCCAAAACTCCCGTTGTTGCCACTGCACCAATACCGTTCATCACAGCACTAACTTGCCAACCTTTACCTCGCTCCTTAAACCAGTGAATTACCATTCCGGATTGGGAGAGAGTAAAAGAAGTGAAAACTCCAACCGCATACAGGGGAAGCACGGCACTTGTATTGCCTTGAAAGATGATAATTAAAAGAGCAGCGCAGAAGCTTAGCAGATTAATGCCATTAGAATAAACCAGTCGATCGCCCAACAGCGACAACTGCCGGGGCAAGTACCCGTCCCGCGCCAAAAAATAACAAAGTCGCGGAAAATCAGCATAACTCGTATTCGCCGCCAACAGCAAAATTAACAGAGTTGCTGCCTGCAAATAGTAATAAAATATACCGACACCAAAAATCTGTTTTCCCAATACAGAAAGGAGCGTTTCATGTTCTGTAGGAATCACCTGATAAATATGAGCCAAGTAACTAATCCCCAAAAACATCGCTCCCAGAATTCCCCCCATATAGCTCAAAGTCAGGCGCGCATTCTTCCATTCAGGAGGCTTAAAAGCCAACACCCCGTCTGATATGGCTTCAACTCCAGTCAGGGCTGTACAGCCCGCCGCAAAAGCGCGCGCGAGCAGAAATAACCCCAAAGGTTCCTTAGCTGGAATATTTTGTAATGTCGGCATAACCTGACCTGTTGCTTGTTGGAATAAACCGCAGCCAATCAAAACAAAAATCCCAACGAGAAACGCATAGGTGGGAACCATAAATACATTGCCAGATTCCCGCAATCCCCTGAGATTGGCAAACATGATTAGGACAATAAAAAATAAGCACAGTTCAACTGTGTAGGGGTGCAGCGAGGGAACTGCTGAAGTCAAGGCTGCCACCCCAGCCGAAATACTGACTGTGACGGTGAGGATGTAATCAATCATCAGCGAAGCTGCCGCGATCAAACCAGGATAAATACCTAAATTTTCTCGCGCCACAATGTAAGCGCCACCGCCGTTGGGGTACGCTTTAATTGTCTGTCGGTAAGACAGCGCCACGATCGCCAACAGTAAAATAATAATTCCAGAAATAGGCAGCGATAAACTCAAACTGCTACTCCCCGCTAGTAACAGCACGAGCAGAGTTTCTTGAGTAGCGTAGGCAACAGAAGAAAGTGCATCGGAAGCCAGAACAGCTAGTCCAGTAGCGTTGCTCAGCCGTTCATGAATAGATGCGCTGGTGGGGAGAGATTCACCCAGTAAAAATCTCTTGAGTCGAGAATAAGTGTACATTGAAACTCAATATATAGGCGTCCACAAATCATAATCGAGACGGGGACCGTTTTAAGTATTTTTTGGCCTATAAGTTGTAATTCTCTCTCGCTTGTTGAGTCAGCTTCAGCTTGTGTTTGAGAGCTTGCCAATTTTCGGCTTCGATATCGCTGATGAACTCGTCGAGACTGTCGCGGTAAATAGAGAGCGATCGCAACAATTCCTCTCGATTGTATTTCGCCACCATCACTCCCAGTTCGGGATTGCCGCCCCCAACGCGGCTCGTATCCCGAAAACCCGAACTCGCCAAATGTTGGGCTAAATTAACAATATCCCGATCGCCCTCTCGATCGCAGGCAGCAACCAGCGTCGCGCTCGCCATGAGCGGCAAATGAGAAATCCAAGCCACAGCTCGATCGTGCTCTTCCGGCTCACATCGGTAAACTTTAGCACCCAGCGATCGTGCAATCTCCTCAACCTTATCCACCGCAAGCGCCGGCGTTTGAGCCTGCGGCGTCACCACATAAGGCCGGCCCACAAACAAATCCTTTACCGCCGCCTCAATCCCGCTTTCAGTATTCCCCGCCATCGGGTGTCCCCCCACAAAATTCGGCCACAGAGAAGACACAGCCTGCACTATGGGTGTTTTTACGGAACCGACATCCGTTACAATAGTATCAGGGGAAAGATAGGGCACCAACTCTCGGACAATCTGCTCGATCGACCCCAGCGGCGTGCAAATAAAAACCATATCGGCTGCTGCCATCAGAGACAGGTTGATGCTGGCTTCATTGACAACACCGCGAGCTTGCGCCCGATCGCAAGTCTGCTGCCGGCTCGAAACCCCAAAAACATTAAACCCGCGCGATCGCAAATCCAGCCCGATCGAGCCACCAATTAAACCCAGTCCTACAATACCGATATTCATAGCAATAAAATGGGGATATTTGATACGGTGCCGCCCCCATGACAGTCGAGGAACTCCTGAAAAAATATGCTGCCGGAGAAAGAAACTTTGCCGGAATCAACCTAACTGAGGCCAACCTCAGCGGTGTCAACTTGAGCGGAGCAAACCTCAAGGGTGCGAATCTGAGTGTAGCAAACCTGAGCGGTGCCAACCTCACCGGTGCCAATCTCACCGGTGCCAAACTCAACATCGCCAGACTCAGCGGCGCCCATCTCGGTGGCGCCGACCTCACCGACGCCGACCTCAACGTCGCCTACCTAGTGCGAGTTGACCTCAAAAAAGCCACACTCACACGAGCTAAACTGATCAGAGCCGAGCTAATTCGAGCCGAGCTCAGCGGAGCCAACCTCAGCGAAGCCAACCTCAGCGGCGCCACCCTCACCGAAGCCACCCTCCGAGGAGCCAACCTCGCTCAAGCCAACCTTCGAGGCGCTCACCTCAGCGGCGCGTGCTTGACAGAAGCCAACCTCGAACAAGCCAACCTGCAAGGCGCCGACCTCAGCCGAGCCGACCTCAGCGGCGCCGACTTGCGAGGCACAGAACTGCGGCAAGCCAACCTCACTCAAGCCGTACTCAGCGGCGCCGACCTCAGCGGCGTCAATTTGCGCTGGGCCATCCTCAGCGGCTGCAATCTCCGCTGGGCCGACCTCAGCGAAGCCAAATTGAGCGGTGCCGACCTCAGCCGAGCCGACCTCTGCCACGCCAACTTGCTGAATGCCAGTTTAGTTCACGCCGACCTGTCAAATGCCTATCTGATCCGCGCCGACTGGATTGGAGCCGACTTAACCGGAGCCACCTTAACCGGAGCCAAACTCCACGCCGTTTCGCGGCTCGGCATCAAAACCGAAGGCATGACCTGCAAGTGGGTGGATCTCAGCCCCAACGGCGACCACAGCCAAATTTACTGGTTAAACTCCGGAGGAACCCACGAATTTTTTCACGAAACCTTGCCCACAGTTCGGATTGTGATTGACTCGCCCTTAGATCAAGGCGCTCATTTTGCCCTGGCTGCAACTTATTACCAAATTGCCCAACAATACCCGAGTTTAAGTCAGCCGCCCACGATCGAAGTCAGCTCCAGGCGCACCGTACTCGCCTTTAAAATGGACAGCGACGATAAATTATTTGCCACCGCTTACGTTGCCATCATTCCTTTTAACGACGCCGCCACAACTCAAAAAAACCTGATCGCTTTGATGAAAATGATTCAATCTCACGATGCAGGCAAACTTAACGTCAAAGAATCCAAACACGTCCAATTATGCAGCAAAGCTCTCAACCAAGCTATTAGCAAAGTAGACCAAATCAAAATTTCAAGTTCTTTTCCAAAAATCGGCGAAAGCATCAATTTTTTTCAGATTCCAACACAGATGATCTTAATTAATTCCCGCGACCAAAGACTCAGCGTATATCACCACCCAGCCTTCGGCAAGCGCTTGATTAAAAAATATGACCCGAACAACTCAACCTCTGGCAAGTTAGCCGAAAGCACAAAATTGGCTCAAGCTAATATAAATACCATTTTGGATTTTATAAAAGGCTTCCACAATATAGATGTTTAGGCATATTGCATCAAGTTACAAAAAATGCTTATTCTAGTTTAAAGGTTGGCACAACAAAGCTTTGTTCTAGCTAACACATCAGGGAAATTGAAAAGCATGGATGCCGAAGAACTAATCACCAAATATGCAGCAGGAGAAAGAGACTTTACTGCCATCCTCCTTTGCGAGGCAAATCTCAGCAGGATCGATCTCAGCGGGGCTAATTTCAGTGAGGCAATCTTGAGCCTCACCAACATGAGCGGCACCAATCTATCAAACGCCAACATGAGAAAAGCCAAACTCAATGTTGCCAGACTCAGCGGTGCCAATCTCAACAAAGCCAACCTCAGCGGCGCTATCCTCAACGTGGCTAACTTGATTCGAGCCGACCTCCGCGAAGCCCAACTCGTCGAAGCTACAATGATCAGAGCCGAACTGATCAGAGCCGACCTCAGCAGTGCTAACTTGAGCGGTGCAAACCTCAGCGAAGCAGATTTGAGAGAAGCAACCCTCAGAGAAGCCAATCTAGAGCAAGCCGACCTCAGCGGAGCTCACCTCAGAGGCGCTTCTCTAACAGCGGCCAACTTGGAACGGGCCAACTTGCACAGAGCCGACCTCAGTAGGGCAGACTTGCAAGGAGTCAACCTCTGCAATGCCGAACTCAGACAAGCTAATCTTTCTCAGGCAAACCTCAGCGGCGCTGACTTGCGAGGCGCTAATCTCCGGTGGGCTGACCTCAGCGGGGCGAACCTGACCGGCGCTGACCTCGACGAAGCGAGATTGAGCGGGGCAAACTTGTACGGGGCAAATTTGAGCAATGTCAACCTGTTGAACGCTACTCTGGTACACGCGGATTTGACCCAAGCGAATTTGATTCACGCTGATTGGGTGGGCGCAGATTTGACGGGGGCGGCTCTGACGGGGGCAAAAATTTACGCGGTGTCCAGGTTTGGTGTGAAAGCAGATGACATTACCTGCGATTGGGTTGACCTCAGTCCTAACGGCGATCGCAGCCACATTCAGCGCTTTACTTCAGAAGAATCTCAAAGGTTTTTCAATGCTACACCCCCGACAGTTCAAATTATTGTCGATCGACCCCTAGACCCTGACGCTAACTTTATCCTCGCGGCTACCTACCGTCAGATTGCCCGTCAATACTCAGGTTTGAGCAATCCTCCCAGCATAGAAGTTAATTCCCGACGCACAATCATCTCATTTAGAATAGACCAAGACGAGCAACTATTTCCCACAGCTTTCGTTGCCATTATTCCCTTTAGCGACGCGGCATTTACGCAGAAAAATCTCATTACTTTGATCAAAATGATTCAACCCCAAAGTGGTAATAACCTGGGTGTCAGAGTCTCAAATATGGTAGTGCAATTGAACGTGACCCTGACCAAAACAATGAGAAAAATAGGGGAAATGAAAATTCAGCCGGTTCGCCTCGATCGCGAACCTGTGTCTAATTTTTTCCAATCGCCTACCCAAACTGTACTGTCTAACTCCAGCGCCGAAAATTTGATGGTTCACTATCACCCAGACTTTGGCAGAAACTTGACCAATTTGCCGGGAGTCAACAAAACCTCTATCAGCCCTGCAATTAAAGCCCAAAGATTCACAACCCCGCCGCTAAATACAGTCGTTGAATTTGTCAAAAGCTTTTATCAGCTCGGCGATTAAATACTATAAATTAATTTGAGATAATTTATATTCATGGTCTATAAAAGTTAGCGTACTGCCCTTTCAGTCAGGTAAAAAAATGGAAGCTGATGAACTTCTCAAACGATTTGCAATCGTCAAAAGATACAAAGAAGGTGACAGAGATTTCACAGGAATCAACCTGAATGAAGCTAATCTCAGCCGCATCAACCTCAGCCAATCAATTTTAATGCGGGCTAGCTTATTTGTCACCAACATCAGCGGCGCTAACTTGAGCGAAGCTAACTTGAGCGAAGCTAACCTGAATGTGGCTAGACTCAGCAGCACCAATCTCTCGCGGGCAATCTTAAACGGGGCTAGTCTCAACGTAGCAAACTTAGTGAGAGCCGATTTAAGTGCAGCTCAATTAATCGGAGCATCCCTGATTAGAAGCGAATTAGTCCGCTGCGAACTCAGCAACACTAACTTCACCGGCGCCAACCTGACTGAAGCAGATTTAAGAGAGGTAAAATTGACGCAGGCTAACCTGTGCGGTGCTAATCTTTCCGGTGCAAATCTCAGAGGTGCTTCGGCTTCTTCAGCTAACTTTGAAGGAGCTAACTTGCACGGGGCGGATTTGACGAAAGCAGAACTTAGCGGCGTCAATTTGAGCAATGCCGATATGAGACAAGCTTCTTTGCAGCAGGTGAATCTGTGCGGTGCCGATTTGAGCGGAGCTAATCTCAAATGGGCTGATTTGAGCGGAGCTAACCTCAACGGTGCAGATCTGAGCGATTCTAAATTCAGCGGAGCCAACCTCAACGGAGCAGATTTAAGAAATACTAATTTAGCAAATGCTAGTTTGGTTCACGCTGATTTGACAGAAACTAATTTGATTAATGCAGATTGGGTGGGCGCTGATTTGAGAGGAGCAAATTTAACTGGGGCAAAACTGTATTTGGTTCCCCGGTTTGGTATCATCGCAGACGATATTACTTGCCAGTGGGTTGATCTCAGCTCCGCCGGCGATCGCACTCAGATTCAAAAATTTAATTCGCCCTCAGAATCGAGAAAATTTTTAAATCGCACGCCCGGGTTAGTGCGAATTGTGGTAGATGCACTTTTAGACCACTCAGCCAACATCTTTTTAGCAACCGCTTACAGGGAAATAGCTCAACATTACCCGGCGATGAGCTGTCCTCCTAATATTGAAGTCGGCTACCGCCGGACAATTCTTACTTTTAGATTTGATAGCGACGAGCATTTATTTGCAGCAGCTTTTTTAGCGATTCTTCCTTTTAAGGATGCTGTACGAACTCAGGACAATATTGTGGCGATTGGCAAAACTATTGAAAGTCAAAACTTGGATAAAAAACGGATAGTGCAGTTGTGTAAAGCATTGATTGCAGCGAGGGATAATTTAAATAAATTGATATATTTGCTTTCTACTATCCCAATCGTCGATCGGACAACTAAGTTTTTTGAGTCACCTACACAAACTATTTTAATTAGTTCGGGAGAGGAGAGCTTGACGGTGAATTCTCACGGGAATTTTGGGAAAGGAGGTGCAATTCATCAGGATAGTATATTCAGTGTGCCTCTCGGTCAAAAAGTAGTTGATTTTCTGGCAAGTTTTGATTATGTTGAGTGAGGAATGTTAACAGTACAATCGATTGATTGAGGTAGAAGTCCACAACTCGCTGCTCCGCTTCCTGCGATCGAACTCCGAGCCGCACTGGCCGCATCATTTAACGATGGCGCGACTTGTGGCGCGGGCTTTGCGCTTGGGGCGCAGCGCCCTGATCCAAACGGGGCTTCCCGCTGGAGCTTACCGACAGCGGTATCGAGTCAGCTATTTGATGCCGATTTTGATGTGGCCGGAGCCTGTGATTTTAGTGGCGCCGAAACCGCTGCTGGAACATTTGCAGGCGGTGGAAATTCCGCGTTTGCAAGAGTGGTTGGAAACTGATAAGTCGATCGAGACTTATTCCGATAATTCCACTGGACGAGGATTGATGCTAGCAGATCCCGAGTCTTGGCTGGCGGCTCGCTTGGCTGCGGATTCGCCACTTCAGAGCAATATTCCGACAATTATCGACGGTGTGGATGACTTGGAAGTTTGGACGCGCGAGCAATTGACGGCGTGTTTGCAACCGGCTGACTGGAACGATTTAATGCAATCTCAGCCTTTGGAAGCCGATGCAATCCTCCAAGGGCGGGTACTGCTAACGCGGGCTTTCTTTCAGCATCCGGCGAAACCAGAGGAGTGCTATTTGCTGGAAACGGCAGAGCAAAATATTTTGGAGGGGCTGTTTGAAAGGATCGAGCCGAATTCGCTGATTCCGGCTGCTTGGAGCAATTTTTGGCAGCGGTGGGAAGCAAACGGAAAACTGCGGTGGGCGCAAATTCATCGGGAGGCTGGGTCATTTTCTCTGTTCTGCGCGCCGGTTCAGGTGGCTGAGGTTTTGAGCAAAATTTGGGATTGTCAGCCTGTAGTGTTGATTGGGGGGGCGGTGGATGTGGAACCGAAGGCTCCGATCTTCCGGCAAATGCTGGGACTGCCAGAATTGACGAGCGTGAAGTTTTCGCCCGATCGACAAAGCGAATTAATTCAACTGTACATTCCCAACTGGCTGCCGCTGCCGAATACGCCGGAATTTCAGGGAGTTTTAATTGAAGAAATTCGGACTTTGCTGTTTATGAGCGCGTCGGTGGCGGGTTTAACGGTGCTGATTGTGGGTGATGTACCGCTGAAGGCTAGGCTGGCAGCAATTTTGGCTGCTGAATTCGGTTCTCGGGTGCAGGTAGAAAAAACAGATGTGGGCGAGAATGCGATTTTGGTGACTGGGTGGGAGTTTTGGCGGGAACATCAGGGGGAATTGAGCGCGCCTCACTTGCTGGCGATCGCAACTTTGCCGCTACCTTCTTTGGAGAATCCTTTGGTGACGGCGCGTGTGGCTTATTATAAGGAGCAGCGCAGGGATTGGTTTCGGTTGTATTTGCTGCCGGCGGCGCTGAATGAGTTGCAGCGGGCGATCGCGCCTGTGCGAGAACGTCAAGGGGTGGTGGCGATTTTCGACAGCAGGGTGATTCACCGCAGTTACGGACAGCAGGTTTTAGCGGCTTTGAGTCCTTTTGCAAGGATTGATTATTTGGATACGACTTGGCTGACGCAGGCTTGAGATCACCTGTTGGCGTATAATTTGGTTAGGTATCCAGTTGAAATCTAATTTAGCAGACAAAGATTATGGGCGAATCTAAGCGTCGCAAAGAGTCGATCGGCGACGAATACGGTAAAGAAGAACGCATCCTTCCCTGGCTGCCAATCACGAAAACCCAAAGCGAAGATTTTGTGAAGTGGACAAGTCGCGGAAGCTGGATGGGGATTAGCCTTTTGGTGGCTTGGTGGATTGTAGTGCGATTCGTCGGCCCAGCGGCGGGTTGGTGGCAGGTTAACTGATGCCAGACTCGACAAATGCCTGTATTCTTGGCATTGTGTCGAGTTTAACAACTGGGAAACAAGCGGCTGATTTTTTAGGAAAATTTTAGTTGCGAATTTGGATTTGGTATGGTATCTTAATTATCTGCGGGCAATTAGCACAGTGGTAGCGCACTTCCTTCACACGGAAGGGGTCACAGGTTCAAATCCTGTATTGCCCATCGAAATTATTTTCTGATTCCTCTTATTTCTTAGTCCCCCTCTGCTGGGACGAAATTTTGTGTAGCCGCAGTTTCAACTGCCCTCAGCTTCTTAAGCTTCAACATATTCGCAAATAGAGACAGGTTCGGGAATCGGAAAAGCATCCTCTTGTAGTCCTTCAATATGGAAGGCGATCGCCTCTTTAATTAAATGCCTCACCTCTTCTAAACTTTCAGCCACAGCTACACATCCAGGTAAATCGGGAACATAAGCACCGTAGCTAGTTTCACCCTTCTCAATTACAACAGCATAACGCATTAATCTTCCTCCTCTTCTAGTTGAGCTTGCCGCCAAACACTTTTAAGCGTACCAATTGGCATATCAACGCCTAAATTACCCGACACCGTGACAGTCCCAGCCTTTTCTGGGTGTTTAAATTGACGATGACTGCCCTTTGTTCTAGCTAAATACCAACCATCATCTTCTAACATTTTAATAACTTCTCTAACTTTCATTTTTCATCTATAAAACTCATCAACTCCCGCACTTCTATCCCCATAATATGCTCTAACTTCAGCAACCTCTCCATTGTAACCTGCGCCGCTGATAAAAAACCTCATCCTGCTTTGGGTTCCAGAGTCCCGACGATCGTAATCTCTCCCTAATTGGGTCAACTGGCCGGAGTTCAGCGTCAGTGAGCATTTTTTAGAGTCTGTTTGTAAAGAAATTTAGATTCCTAAATCCCCTTGCTAATGATTCATCCAATTACTAAGCTTGAGAGTTGAGTTTTCTACCCAATATTCTCGTCCAAGTTTTATCAATCCTCTAGGCAACGGATTTTTGGCTAGCGGATTATGTATCAATACAAAATCGTTTCCAGGGTAATTTGGATAATTTAGTGCATCTACATTTGAAAATAAGATAGCACTGATTACGTCATATTTAGAATTTAAAAATATATTTGTTGACACAAGGCTACCTGATTCATTATAAGATGCGCCTTGATATTGATGATGTACATCTAATACTTCTAAGGAGTCGATATTTATTTCTATAACTTCATTTCCAAATGGAAGAACACAACGAACTATTCTAGGAATATCTATCTCTTTGCTTGCCGATGGGATTGCACCACCATTCACAGCTATAACATAGCAATCATCTTCTAAAATGATTTTTTTCTCAGTATATAAATAGTATTTCTTATACTTTTTATCTATCACAGAACAGTAACGTAGTTTGATTTGCTCATCGGGAACATCTCTAACTACTCCAAACTCTATTTCAGGAACTGCATTAGCACTCCTACCTGCTGTTGGGGCTACGGCTTCCAACCATACCTTCAATTTTCCACTCAAAATCAGTAAATCTGGTCCCCCTTGACGCTTATTATATTGATCTAATGATACTCCTTGTTTAATCAAAGAAAACCCTAAGTACATTTCCCAAAACCGAGGATGAAAATCTTTTCTTACTTCTTGCAAAAAATCCTTATCTGCATAAGGCTCATACAAAGACCACATATGCTCAATATTTTTCTTGTCATCCTTCAAAAACATAGATTGAATAATTTTTTCGTCTTCCGAAAAAGTGAGACCGTCTCTAAGACTATTATATAAATCATCTTCAGCAGGTTCAAAGGTAAAAAAAGAAGACATGGCAATTCTAAATTAAAATGAAACTCTAAGCAGCTAACCGTTCCGTAAACTCAATCAACTCATCCACCTGTTTCTCCCTAAACCACCGCTCCACCGCATCCTGTCCAAACCTATCCAACGGTTCCTCATACAAATCCGCCACCTCCAACCGCCGATTCTTCAAAAACACATTCTGCACCGCCCGTAAAAACCGAATCAGATTCGCATTAAACTGCCGCTGGCTAATAAACTCCTCAAAATTCCGCCGCACGACCTCCTGATAATCCGGCAATGCCTCAATCTCCATCAACTCCCGCAAAAACGCCAGCAAACTATTCACCTTCAAATTAAACGCCTTGCGAATATTCGACTCCGACAACTGCACGTTTCCCCCGCCTAATTCTTGCCGCATTGTACGTTCTAACGCCACCAGTTGCAAGTCTGTCACCGTTTCCCCATTCCGAATTGCCGCGATCATCGGGTGAGTCTCCACAATTTCCAACACCTTTTCCTTAAGCCGCTGGCGGTGTTCCTCCTTGATCATTAGACAATGTTCAACAAGACCAAATCCGCGATCGCCCAAAACTTCCCTTCTATACTACACATATGCTACACTAATATCGTAGCTCGTGCCCCGCAGGAGGTTCCCTCATGGCAAATGCCAATATTTCTCAAAATTTCAACTTAATCATCCCCGCAGGAACCCAAATTGTCACCAAAATCGAGGTCAAAAACCCCGCAGGCGACCAATCTTGGAAACCGGGATTAGTAGGGGTCATCGTTCAATCGCCTACGGACAATTCCCACGCATATTTAGTCAAACTCCCAGACGGAACACAAGTTAGTTTGCGGCGACACGAACTCAGCATCCGCAAGCAGTTTCAGAGCGAAGGATTGCAGTCAGGAGGAGATTTTCTTGCAGAATACAACCTCTATGATTCTGTAATTTACCGCTGCATTGTTGGTTCGAGAGCTTACGGTCTTGATAACGAGCAATCCGATACAGACAGACGCGGGATTTACCTGCCACCGGCAATACTTCATTGGTCGCTTTACGGGATTCCAGAACAATTGGAAAACAAGGAAAATCAGGAATGCTATTGGGAACTGCAAAAGTTTCTGGTTTTGGCACTAAAAGCTAATCCAAATGTGCTAGAATGTTTGTACACGCCTTTAGTAGAAACTGTTTCTCCTGTAGCACAAGAATTGCTGGAAATTCGGGAAATCTTTCTTTCTCAATTGGTTTATCAAACTTACAATAGCTACGTTTTGTCTCAATTTAAAAAAATGGAGCAAGACCTCCGCAATACCGGGGAAATTCGTTGGAAGCACGCGATGCACTTAATTCGCTTGCTGCTGTCAGGAATTACGGTGCTCAAGGAGGGGTTTGTGCCGGTTCGCGTGCAGGATTATCGATCGCAACTTTTATCTATCCGCAACCAAGAAGTATCCTGGGAAGAGGTGAATCGCTGGCGGTTGAGTTTGCACGGTGAGTTCGATCGCGCTTTTGCTGCAACTTCCTTACCGGAACGTCCTAATTACGAGAAAGCGAATCTGTTTTTGATAGAAGCGCGTAGAGGTGCGATCGAAATCGGATCTTGAAATCGCTTCTATACAAACAAAGCCCGCCTGCACGGACTGAAATAAATGACAGAATACATTTCCGATTTAGCCCAAATTATCTCCGTTCAACCTTATCCGCTGCTGTTTGCGACTGTCAGCGGTTCGCACTTATACGGCTTTCCTTCCGCAGATTCTGACTTCGACTTGCGGGGAGTACACATCTTACCGCTACCGAAAGTAATTGGACTGATTTCTGGAGAAGAAACAATCGAAGTTTCTGAGGTTCGGGAGGGAATGGAACTAGATTTAGTAACTCACGACATTAAGAAATTTTTTGAGTTGCTGTTGAAGCGCAACGGCTATGTGCTAGAACAACTGTATTCGCCGCTCATAGTTTACAGTACAAAGGAACACGAGGAATTAAAGGAGATCGCCTCTGACTGCATTACCAAGCACCACAGCCACCACTATCTCGGGTTTGCTCAAACTCAATGGAAATTATTTGAGAAAGAACGCCCGCGTCGGGTTAAGCCGCTGCTGTACGTTTACCGGGTGTTGTTGGCTGGGATTCACTTGATGCAAACCGGGGAAGTCGAGGCGAATTTGGTGAAACTTAACGAGAAGTTCCAGTTGTCGTATATTCCTGATTTGATCGATCGCAAGCTGGCTGGGGAGGAAAAATCTGTGCTGGAAGATACAGATATTGAATTTTATCAGCAAGAGCGCGATCGGCTAATCAATATATTAGAAGAAGCAAGTTTTACAAGTCATTTGCCGTCAAATCCTAATGCAAAGGTTGCTCTTAGCGATTTTCTGGTAAAGGTGAGGATCTCCTCTCTAAGCTCTTCCACCTCTAATTAGCCATTTGGTGGAGCAAGCAGCCTATATATTAGTCGTTTGGTGCGCCGAAGAGCGCAGAACCTCCAGTCCAAAACGCATCAGTACCAAATAAACCGGGCTTTTAATCGCCAGTAAAAGCCCGAATGCAGTATATTCGTCTATCAAACCCGGTTTCAAAAGATTTACTTTTATAGGTTTCTGTTTGCTGGTTCGCTAAGGGCAGGTATGCTGAAATTTTGATACTCGGTAGCTTGTGGGCTTTTTCCTGGTATGTAAATATTCCAATTTACCCCGCCTAAATAGGTCTTGATATATGAAATCAAGGCGTGGATAAATACAACGATGCCCACCATTTCAAATGACTCTTCAACGGTCGTTAATATCACGTAGGATATAGTCCCCGGGCCCGCTGTATAAACTATGTATCCCGCTAGCATTTCCACTCCGATGGCTCCTCCAATATAAAGAGCGCTTGCTGCAACAAACAATTTTCTTGTAGAAACCGGAAGGTGGAACAGAAACTTACTGTAGGATAAGAGAAATACCGCTACTAGAAAACCTATCGGCACAACCCAACTAAAGTAAAGAAATCCTGTAGCATTTATCAGGCTTCGCATCGGGTTAACAAGCTTTTCATGCAATTGACTCACTTCGTCTAAAGATAGATATAAAAAGATGAACGATAAAATTTTCCAGTGATGCTTGTAGCGACAACTATCCAAATTTTTCGCATAGGCGATCACACCCAGCAAGACAGAACTAAACAGCAATGCCAAAAATGAGTAGAAGGTTGGAATGTTCCCCTCGTAATCAACGTTGAATCCGTTTGCCAAGAAATCTCTAGACGGGTAATCCGGCAAGAAATACAAAGTCATCTGACTTAAGAAAGATAGTACAGCTAGACAGACCACCACTCGAAGCAGCAATTGGGTTACAGCTCCTGGATTTAGAGGAATTTGGAATTTCATGTTCTCTTAACCGTTCTCTTAACCTTTGGTTAAATGTATGTTATCAATAAAAATCTTTTTCCCGTATATCTACAGACATAGAAGACTCATTCTGGTGAAAGGGCGCTTTTGTTACCGTAAGATTACTGTAAGATTAAGGAATTTAGCAGACATCGATCGCCTTTAATTTTATTGTTGCTATAGAAAAAATGTTTTATTTCCAGAGGACTAAATTATATCTATCCGAAGATGAAGCTAAAATCCTTACTACGGTAGGTAGATATCTAAATTAGATCGATGTCTGCCAGAAAAACTCGGCTTCAGGAAGCCGAGATCCCTCAGTATCAAAGATTGCTGCAATCAAAGGCGAGCGCCGATCGATCTCAGTGAAAACCATGAGATGAAATAAGAGACCGATCGAGTGATTCGCCGCCATTTGTTAACCTCGACTCCCCCCAGCGAGAGTAAAATATTTCCTTGTCAAAGTCAATTAGCTTTGAGTCAATTGCTTATTTCCCAAGTTTTTGCTGCTTTACTTATTTTTCGTACCTGCGCGGCGTGTAAACCCAAACATCTCCATATTTGCGGGGAATAATCCGAGTCTGACTCGAACCGACAATCACTAAAGTTCTCATATCGGCGTCTTGCGGCTGGAATTCGCCGAGGGTGCAAACCCGCACAGATTGACCGGGCCGACCGAGGTTTCGCCCCAGTACGACGGGGGTTTTAGGATCGCGACTTTGCAACAAAATCTCGATCGCCCTAGAGAGTTGCCAAATCCGCTGTTTCGAGATCGGATTGTAAAATGCGATCGCGAAATCTGCGATCGCAGCGGCGGAAATCCTCTGTTCAATGACCTCCCAGGGCTTGAGAATATCCGAAAGCGAAATCACGCAAAAATCGTGTCCGAGGGGTGCTCCGATCGCAGCAGCGGCCGCCTGCATGGCTGAAATGCCCGGTGCTACCCGAATATCTATGCCCTGCCATTCGGGTTTGGCATCAAAGTCGATCGCCTCAAACACCGCCGCCGCCATCGCAAAAATCCCCGGATCTCCCGACGAAACCACGGCGACCGATTTTCCCGATGCTGCTAAATCTAGGGCAAAACGGGCGCGATCGATCTCTTCGCGGTTGTCGGAATCGTGCCGCTGTTGCCCTTCCCGCAGGGTTCCGGCTAAGTCGAGATAGAACTTGTAACCAACCCAATCCGTGGCTTCGCGCAGGATTTCTTTAACTTCCGGCGACATCCAGGGCGCGCCGCCGGGGCCCGTACCGACGATCGCCAGTTTGCCGCGGCTAATTCCGATCGCCCTAGCATCAAAGGGTTGGGCGGCCAGGGCGATCGCGCAATTCAGGGCTAAAGTGCGATCGCATTCGATTAACTGACTGTTTGCACCGGCTGCTGTGAGGGCAATTTGTGCGGCCTGATTTTCGATGAATTCAATAGAGTTTAATTCGACAAGTTCGGAGAGATTGAAAAAACGGACGGGAACTTGAAATTTTTCTGCAACTGCTTCTAATGCCGAATTTCCCATCTCATCTTTTAAGGCAAAAAATCCTGCAATTGCAGCGGCAGCTAAATTTGTTTTTGCCAGTAATTCCCGCAAGCAAGACACGGCTATTTCTGGCTGAATATTCGATAGGTTCGCGAGGGCAACTGCCGCAATTTTCGGATGGTAAACCAAACAATCTGGCGCAGGCAAAACTGCTTTTTCGGTAACGCGGATGGTCGATCGGGCATCGGGGGCGATCGGCAAATTGCTCTCGGAAAGCCAGCTTGCAGCGCCTTCTAGGCGTACTTTTGCCCCGGCGAGCAAATTTGAAATAAAAGTTTTCGCGTCCTCTGGATTCGCCAAATAATAGCCCTGGGGAGGGCTTAGCAGCGCGGTGCGAAACCGAATATCTCCGGTGGTGGTAATTGCAGGTTGTACGCCCAGGGCTGCTGCAATCTCTCTGGCCAAATCATTAACGCCGTGCAAACCGCCCAGCAGAGGTACTACGGCGCTTCCGTCTTCTGCGACGGCTAAAACTGGCGGTTCGGCGCGTTTGTCTGACAGCAGCGGGGCAAGGGTGCGGATGATTATTCCGGCGGCGCAGATGCCGATGATTGGGGTTTCTGTTGCAAACAATTCCCGCAATGTTTCGCCGAAGTTGGTAAAGTTGATGTCTGTGTCGTTCGTGCGATCGATTAAACCGTAAATCTGGGAACCGGGGAAATGTGCGGAGATTTTTTTGGCGATCGGCAGGCTGTTTTGACCTAAGATAACTATTGCGGGAGGTATTCGATTCACTGTTGTAAATATGGCTGTGTTTGGATTGGTTTGATTATTTTAATTGGTTCTTACATTAATAAGACATATTTTATGAACCGCGAAGGCGCGAAGGGCGCGAAGGAAGAACAAGAAGTGAAGCAAGTAGTTTTTATCTTTTATTAGTGGCACAGGCATCTTGCCTGTGATTTTCTGCAATTAGTCTATCATTAAAAGAAGCAAATATTTCGAGGTAGGGCTGTGAAACGCATTGTTTTAATTGCAGGGTTTGAATCTTTTAATGCTGATTTGTACCGCAAAGCTGCCGAGTTGGCTGTTTCTGGGTGTCAGGGATTGGAAGTGCGGGTTTTTAGCGATCGTGCCCTCGCAGATGAACCCGATGCTGTAGCAGCCGCCCTCTCTACTGCTGATGTGTTTTTCGGGAGTTTGCTGTTTGATTACGATGCGGTAATGTGGCTGCGAGAAAGGGTGCAACATATCCCAATTCGCCTGGTTTTTGAGTCTGCTTTGGAATTGATGAGTCTTACTCAAATCGGCGCTTTTAAAATTGGCGACAAACCGAAGGGAATGCCGAAGCCTGTTAAGTTTATTCTGGATAAGTTCAGCAACGGGCGAGAAGAAGATAAGCTGGCTGGTTATATCAGCTTTTTGAAGGTGGGGCCGAAGTTATTAAAGTATGTGCCGGTGCAAAAAGTGCAAGATTTGCGCAACTGGCTGATTATTTACGGTTACTGGAATGCGGGCGGTGCGGATAATGTTGTTTCGATGTTTTGGATTATTGCCGAAAAGTATTTGGGGCTGAAGGTTGCAGAAATTCCGCCGCCTGTGGAAACTCCCAATATGGGTTTATTGCATCCCGATTATAATGGTTATTTTGAATCGCCCCGGCAATATTTGGATTGGTATCTCGGTAATCAAAGTGCTAGGGGCGGGCAAGATGCCCGTTCCACAACAAAAGAAGCTAGACATCTTAATAGAAAGGGTTATAACGGGCATCTTGCCCGTTCCACAAAATTTGAGACTAATTTGTCTGAAAATTTAGACCGGGTTTCTAACGGGCAAGATGCCCGTTCCACAGAATTTGACACCAATTGGTGTCAAATTTCAGACATAGTAAAATCTCCAGTTGTGGGAATTTTGCTTTACCGCAAGCACGTTATCACCAAACAGCCTTATATTCCTCAATTAATTCGCTATTTTGAAGATGCGGGAATTGTGCCTTTGCCGATTTTTATCAATGGCGTTGAAGGCCATGTGGCGGTGCGGGATTGGATGACTACTGCTGATGAAACTGCGCGGCGAAAACAAGGCAATATTGAAACTCTTTCGCTTTCTAAAGATGCTGTGGAAGTTGACGCGATTATTTCTACTATTGGCTTTCCTTTGGTTGGCGGGCCCGCTGGTTCGATGGAGGGTGGGAGGCAGGTGGAAGTTGCTAAGCGCATTTTAACTGCTAAAAATGTACCTTATTTTGTGTCCGCACCTCTGCTGATTCAGGATATCCATTCTTGGACTCGTCAGGGGATTGGGGGTTTGCAAAGTGTGGTATTGTATGCTTTGCCTGAGTTGGATGGCGCGATCGATCCTGTTCCCCTGGGCGGTTTGGTGGGTGAGGATATTTATCTGGTGCCCGATCGCGCGAAACGCCTGACAAGTAGAATTAACAATTGGGTGAAACTGCGGAAAACTCCGCCATCTGAACGGAAAATTGCGATTATTCTCTACGGGTTTCCTCCCGGTTACGGGGCGGCGGGTACGGCTGCTTTATTAAATGTACCGAAATCGCTGCTAAATTTCCTGCACAAACTTCAAGCAGCAGGTTATACAGTTGGAGAAATTCCGGCTGACGGCGAGGAGTTAATTCGCAGGGTGAAAGAGGCGGATGATGCAACCGCAGATGCAGGCGGATTAACGCGGATGAACGCAGATACGGAGGGAATTTACGGCAATACTGTTAATGTTAAAACTCTGGAGAAATGGCTGGGCTACTTGTCAACAAGCCGCATCGAAAAACAGTGGAAATCTCTGACTGGTACGGGCATTAAGACAGACGGCGACGAGTTCCAAATCGGCGGCATTCAACTGGGGAATGTTTGGATAGGTTTGCAGCCGCCGCTGGGAATTTCTGGCGATCCGATGCGCTTGATGTTCGATCGCGATTTGACGCCTCACCCTCAATACGCTGCTTTTTACAAGTGGCTGCAAAATGATTATCAAGCTGATGCTGTGGTTCACTTCGGAATGCACGGCACTGTTGAATGGTTGCCGGGATCTCCTCTGGGAAATACTGGCTATTCTTGGTCGGATATTCTGTTGGGAAGTTTGCCCAATCTTTATATCTATGCCGCTAACAATCCGTCGGAATCGATGTTAGCTAAACGTCGCGGTTACGGCGTTTTAATTTCTCACAACGTGCCGCCCTACGGTCGCGCTGGTTTGTACAAGGAATTGATGGCTTTGCGGGATTTGATTGCGGAATATCGGGAAGATACGGCAAAGAATTATGTGCTGAAGGAGGCTATTTGTAAGAAAATTTTAGATAGCGGTTTGGAGGCTGATTGTCCGTTTGATGATGCTCAAAAATTGGGGATTGCTTTTAGTTTTGAGAATGTGGGAATGTTCAGTGCTGATGCTTTTAACCGCTATCTTGTGAAGCTGTACGAGTATCTGCAGGTGGTGGAATCTCGCTTGTTTTCTTCTGGTTTGCACGTTCTGGGGGAACCGCCTAATTCTGAGGAAATGACCTCTTATCTTGAGGCTTATTTTGGGGATAGGTTGTCGGAGGAACAGGTGAAAGCAATTGTTTCGCAAACAAGCACAGGCAAGATGCCTGTGCCACAAGAGGGGTTTGGTGAGGTTGTTGAGGAGGGTTTGTTGGTGCGGGATTTGTTGTTGCAAACTTCGGATGAGTTGACAAATCTTTTGCGGGGTTTGAATGGGGAATATATTCTGCCTGCACCGGGTGGGGATTTGTTGCGGGATGGGGCTGGGGTGTTGCCAACTGGTCGGAATATTCATGCTTTAGACCCTTATCGGATGCCTTCTCCTGCTGCTTATGAAAGGGGCCGCGAAATTGCTCGGAAAATTATTGAGAAGCACCTTAAGGAACAGGGAAATTATCCTGAGACTGTGGCAGTGATGCTGTGGGGTTTGGATGCGATTAAAACGCGGGGCGAATCTATTGGAATTCTGCTGGAATTGGTGGGGGCTGAACCTTTTAAAGAAGGTACTGGCCGCATTGTTCGCTATGAATTAAAGCCGTTAGCTGATGTCGGTCATCCCCGGATTGATGTGTTGGGAAATCTTTCGGGGATTTTCCGAGATAGCTTTGTGAATATTATTGAATTGTTGGATGATTTGTTTGTGCGGGCGGCGGATGCTGATGAACCGGAATCGGATAATTTTATTCGCAAACACGCTTTAATTTTGCAGGGACAAGGTGTGCAGAATTATTCCGCAAGGTTGTTTTCTAATCCGGCTGGGGATTTTGGTTCTTTGGTTAACGATAGGGTTGTTGATGGTAGTTGGGAATCGGGGGATGAGTTGGGGAAAACTTGGGAAAGTCGCAATGTTTTTAGCTACGGGAGGAAGGATAAGGGGGAAGCGAGGCCGGAGGTTTTGACTCAGTTGTTGCAAGGGTGCGATCGCATAATTCAAGAAATTGATTCTGTTGAATACGGTTTAACTGATATTCAAGAGTATTATGCGAATACTGGCGGTTTGAAGAAAGCCGCAGAAAAGCAGCGCGGCAAAAAAGTCAATACCAGTTTTGTCGAAAGTTTTTCTAAGGATACAACTCCTCGCAATTTAGAAGATTTGCTGCGTTTGGAATATAGAACTAAGTTGCTCAATCCTAAGTGGGCTAACGCGATGGTCAATCAAGGTTCTGGCGGCGCTTATGAAATTTCGCAGCGGATGACGGCGTTAATTGGTTGGGGCGGAACGGCTGATTTTACTGATAGTTGGGTTTACGATCAGGCGGCTGATACTTATGCTTTGGATGAAGAGATGGCGAAGAAGTTGCGGGAGGCAAATCCTGAAGCTTTTCGCAATATTGTAGGGCGAATGTTGGAGGCTAACGGGCGTGGTTTTTGGCAGCCGGATGCGGATAAGTTACAGCAGTTGCGCGAGTTGTACGAATTGACTGATGAGAAGATTGAAGGGGTGGCAGTGTAGTTTTTTTAGTCTAAATATGTAGGGGCGGGCTAGAAGCCCAACCCACAATAGTTTCAAAATTTCTCAGGTGCAAGCATTGGAATTAATATTACCCACAGCCAGGACACGGCACTGCCGTGTCCCTACCATTAATCGCGGTAGGGACACGGCACTGCCGTGTCCTCTATGTCTGAATGCAATCGGGAACGATATTAGAGGCGCGGCTATTAAATACCCCGATCGCCCTGCGGTTTTGCTACAGGAACTGACGGTTTATTGTTTGGAGAATTAAAAGCTCGATCGACCATATCTCCAAAGGGAACAAACTGCGGTGCAGATGATTGAGTTCCTGTTCTGAACGTTGTAACTGGCCCGCCGCCGTCTTGGGCAAAATTAATCAATCTCGTTAAAGCATCACCGGGATTTTTAGCATTGCGCTTGTCTAGGGTGAACAGCAGATTTTGAGAGTTGCAGCGCCCCCGTCCGTTCACGTAACAAACTACGGGCAAGTTATTAACAATTCCTGTTGTTAACTGCAAGTTGCTCAATCTTCCGCCATTCTGGGCAACAGCTTTGGTCAGTCTATTGGAAACAATTTGACAGCGCTGCCAAGGTGTATATTCGCGGCCGAACTCGGTAGATTTCCAAAGAATCATCGGATCGGTCGTGACATTTCCGCGCCGCGCAATTGTCACAAAATTGCGACCGGAAGTAACGCACTGAAATGTTGTTTTAGTGTTATTCAAAGAGTTGCTGGCTGGAGCTGCTTGCACTTGGCTTGCAAAGGCGACAGTACCGGCGAAAACTAAAGCGGATGCTAATAAGGGTGCACTCAATTTCATAATAACTCCTGCCGCTAAGGCAGCTAAATTTATCTAGGAAGTCATAGTTGTAGGGACAGGGCAGTGTCCTGTCCCTGCCTATTCACATTCTGCGGGTTGGCTGTCGCACCCGGATATTTTTCAAAGATTAAATTAGGTTATTGCACCTCATATCTGTAAGTACAGCGCACTGCTGTGTCCTTGTTTCAAAACTTGGGAACGCGGCTGTAGAGACACGGCACTGTCCTTTCCTTGTTCCAAAACTTCGAGGCCACGGTGGCACAAGTTTCCTAGATAGTCTTTTTAGCTACATTCTGCAAAGCCAGGAGAGTCAACAATGGTAAGTAAAACTACAAGGACAGCTCCGAAATTGGCTGGCAAATAAATTTTTATGAAACCTCGAATCATTGTTTGCGGGTTGGGCCACACGGGACACAAGGTTTTTTGTTTGTTGAGACAGCAAGGAGCTATTGTTGTTGGTATTAGCGATCGCCCAATTCGCGGCGAAACTTCAGATGTGGTTGTCGGCAATTTGCAAGCAGCTTCTACCTTGTTGGCGGCTGGCATTCAAAATGCTCACACTTTAGTAATTGCAGCAGACGATGATGCTGTGAATTTGGCAATTTTGATGCAGGCGAGGATTCTCAATCCTCAGATTCGCATCATCAACAGATTGTTCAATACTAGCTTGGGCGACAGGATTGACCACACTTTGCCCGAGCACACTTCCATGAGCGTTTCATCATTGGCTGCTCCGGTTTTTGCCTTTGCGGCTCTCGGAAATCAAGCGATCGGACAGTTGCGTTTGTTCGATCGCACTTGGCCGATTCACGAAGAATATATCGATGAAACACATCCTTGGAAAAATCGCAAACTGAGCGATTTGTGGGAGGATCGATCGCGAATGTTGATTTATTATCTCCCGGCTGCTAACAAAACTGATTTAGTATCGGCGGTGCTTGCCGATCGGCAGTGTCAGCAGGGCGATCGGCTAATTGTTGCCACTCAGCCGACTATCCACAGCCCCCAAAAAACTTTAACTCAAAAACTGCTCAAAACATTAACTAGCCTGCGCCGATTTCAGCAGCACAGCCAAGCAGCAGTAATTGTTGTACTGACACTGCTTTCAATGATTGCCGTTGCTACTGCTACCTATATTTGTGTTGACGATAATATCTCAATTGTCGATTCTCTCTATTTTTCAGTAGGGATGATTACCGGAGCCGGAGGCCATGAAAAAGTAGCCGAACAAGCTCCGGAAAGCATTAAACTATTTACAATTGTCATGATGTTAGTTGGAGCCGGCATCGTCGGCATCTGCTACGCGCTGCTTAACGATTATGTATTGGGAACTCGCTTTACCGAATATTGGGATGTGGCGCGAGTGCCGCAGCGCAATCATTACATTATTTGCGGACTCGGAGGAATGGGTATCCAAATTGCTAAAGAACTGTACACTAACGGTTACGATATTGTGGCGATCGAGCAAGATCCGAACAGCCGATTTCTGAGCACGGCTCGCTCAATGAAAATTCCGGTAATTCAGGGAAGTGCCAGTTTGGCCGCAACTCTGGAAGCTGCTAATGTTAAGGAAGCGGCAGCACTTTTGGCTGTTACTAGCAGCGATATGTCTAATGTCGAAATTGCCTTGAGCGCTAAAGGATTGGCGCCAAAACTATCAGTTATTGTCCGCAATCAAGACCCACATTTTGCTTTGATGGTGCAGCAAGTTTTTGAGTTTGAAGGAGTTTTGAACCCTACGGAATTGGCTGCTCCAGCTTTCGCAGCGGCGGCGATTGGAGGCAGAATTTTAGGGAACGGAGTGACGGCTGACAGTCTATGGGTTTGCTTGGGCACATTGATTACCCCAAAACATCCTTTCTGCGGCCACCGCATTCAAGATGCCGCTAAGTCTGCTGATTTTGTGCCTCTGTATGTGGAAACTAATTGTCAAACTATTCACGGCTGGGATTTACTGAATTTTTGTTTGAGTACGGGGGATGTTTTGTATTTGACGATGCCGGCGAATCGGTTGGAGCAACTGTGGAGAACGACCTCGGAATTAATTAAAACTTAATGGTTTGACGCGGAGATTTATGTGGCAGCTCGCTCAATTGCAACTACAAACCTGATAAAATGGGTTCTGTCTAGTAAATAAGACTTAGGACTAATCCTCAGAAATCCGGTTTCTTAGGGCAAGTTCTAGTATAAATAATCAACAGACTCTCAATTAGTTGCGATTTAGAATGAGAAAATTTTTAGGATTAGTTGTGTTTGGGATTATCGTGGCGATCGCCTCTGTAGCTGTCGCCGCTCAACCTTTGTTTCTCGCTTATCCTCCCGCCAACCACAAAACTACATCAGATCGCATCTTTTTAATCGGTACAGCGCCCGCACCGGGACAAGTGTTAGTAAATGGCAACCAAATTTCGCGCACCGCATCCGGGCATTTCGCCCCGACTTTTCCGCTGCAACTCGGCGAAAATCTCTTTACCTTGCGTTACGAAAATCAGGAAGTCAAAATTAAGGTGACGCGCCAGTCGAATCAGCCGGAAGCCCCTGTAGGATTGGCTTTTGCTAAAGATTCCCTGACGCCGAAAGTCGATGTGGCGAGTTTGCCGGGGGAATATATTTGCTTTGGGGCGATCGCACCTGCGAATGCTCAAGTTTCGGTAAAATTGGCGGGCATTACTATGCCTTTAAAAGCGCGATCGCAAGTCGAACTACCCGACAACAAATCTGTACTGTTAGGTGAAAACTCCCCGATTAAAAAAGGCGGCAGCGAACAGTATCAAGGCTGCGGTAAAACCCCTGAGAACGCCCTCTCATCTAAGGGAGAAACAGTTGATTTAGGCGTGCCATCGTTTGAGCTAACAATGAACGATCGAACTATCAGCCAACAGGGTACTGGCAAGATTTCTATTCTTTCTCCGGCTGACTTAGAAATAGCCGAAGTAACAGCAGATCCTGGTGTCGCCAGAACCGGAGCGAGTACAGATTTTTCTCGGATGACACCGCTGCCGAAGGGAACGCGAGCAACAATTATCGGGCGCGAGGGAGAATGGCTCAGACTCGATTACGGTGCTTGGATTAAAGCAGCGGAAGTGCGAATTGTCCAGGATTCCGTGCCTCCGCGATCGATTATTCGCAGCGCCAGCTCGCGTCAAGTTTCCGGCTGGACAGAAGTATTATTCCCCTTAGAAACACCAGTCCCAGTCACTGTGCAGGAAGGAGAAGGCACTTTTACTTTAACGCTATACAATACCACCGCTCAAACTGACATTATTCGTGTCTCTGATGACCCGGTAATTTCACGTTTGGTATGGCAACAAATCTCGCCGCAGCAAGTACAATACACTTTTAATCTCAAATCTACCCAGCAGTGGGGCTATAAGCTGAGATACGACGGCACAACTTTAGTGCTGTCTTTAAAACACCCGCCGGCGAATACAAGCATGATGCCGAATTCGCAAGCAAAACCCTTATCGGGAATTAAGATTCTCATCGATCCGGGACACGGCGGGCCGGAGGATGGAGGTGCGGTGAGTCCAGTGGGAATTAGGGAAAAAACAGTAGCTTTAACAGTGTCGAAATTGGTGCAACAGGAATTGGTCAATCGGGGTGCGAATGTGCTCATGACGCGGGTAGAAGATGTCGATTTGGATTTGCCACCGAGGGTGGAAATGATTCAAAAAGAAGAACCTGCGATCGCAATTTCAATTCACTACAATGCTTTGCCGGATAACGGCGATGCCATTAAGACTAAAGGCGTCGGCGCTTTCTGGTTTCACCCGCAAGCGCACAGTTTGGCAATGTTTTTGCACAATTATTTAGTTGCCAAGTTGAACCGTCCGAGCTATGGTGTATTCTGGAACAACTTAGCCATGACCCGTCCTGCCGTTGCTCCATCTGTTTTAATGGAATTGGGATTTATGATCAATCCCGAAGAGATTGAATGGATTGTGAATCCGACAGAACAGAAGAAATTAGCCGAGGCGATCGCTCAAGGTGTTACCGAATGGTTTGCCTCTGTCAAATAACAGTTAGTAGTAACGACTGAAGTCCTTCTCAAAAAAATCACAGTCAGGACTTCAGTTCGGTCAATCCAAGGAAATGAAATAATGCTAATTTTTACTCAATCAAAAGCCTTTTTTATTGCAGCCGTCGTTGCAAGTTTTAGCTTCTCACTTTACAGCTTTCCTGTTTTCGGCAAGCAGCAAAGCCTTGCTCCCGCAAAAGCAGAAGCTTTAAAAAAGCAAACTCATTGCTCGTTTATTACAGGTGAAGGTGGCGCTGTTAACATTCGCAAAGGCCCAGGCAATAAGTACCCGGTTGTAGCTAAACTCAAAAGAGGAGACGGAGTTAGGGCTGTCAGCAGACAAGGTAATTGGGTGAAAATTGCGGCCAGATTTTCAGGAAATCCTCCTAATGAAACTTTTACAATCCTTGACGGTTGGGTGAACAATCAATTTATTAATGGCTGTTCCGAAGACCAATTTGACAGGTGGCGGCAATAGGGGATTTGGTTTGTAGTAAGGACTTCATTCCTGGGTTTAGATGATGACTTACATTCTTCACTACAAACCCAACCGGGAGATTTTGAAAATTGGCACAAAAAAGACGATCGCCCTGATTCATTCTTGCATTCTCAACCAGCTAAACACCTGTTCGGCGGTGATATTAAGGGGAATCATTTCGGGTACAGGAAGGACATCGCTACCTTCGCAGAATTGAGGTTGTTGGTTGGGTAAAAACGCTAAAATCGATCGATCGTCTGGATCGATTAGCCACCCCAACTGACAATTATGTTGAAGACAGTGAATAATTTTTCTAGTTACGCGATTTGAGCTTTGCTCTGGCGACAGGATTTCGATCGCCCAATACGGTGCAATTAGCACATCACCCAACGGTTCGCCACTGTCATCAAATTGAATCTGTTCCCACAATAGTACCGCAATATCTGGAACAATCGATCGCCCGCCAAAGGTACACCGCAACTCTGGAAAAGCATAAGCTACCTTGGGAGTTTGGGTCACCTGATTAATTTCGTTGCAGGTTCTTAATTGCAATAGGCTGTGCTTTGTTTTCGGCATAGGTTTTTGGATAATCTCGCCCTCAATGTATTCGCTAGCCGGTTTAGTTTCTGGCAGTTTCAGAAATTCTTCAAGGGTGAGACGCCCAGTTGCGATTGTCATAAATACATTCCTCAATTATACCTATCTTCAGTGTAATCAAAAAATATTTATTTTGCATAAAAATTGTGTTAAATAGCCTAATTTTGCGGAACAATCTGTTGTTTAAATTCAAACAAATTAGGATTTGTAGGGTCATAAAAAGCCCGCAACCAATGCACGTTTGGAGAACCAAAAGTTTCAACTCTCGTAAAATTTTTCATTCTCGGTAGTTGAGTCTCATCGGTAAAATAGGGTAAAGGTTTATCGATGCGGAAATAGTGAGTATCGCCGTGGACGAATACAACTTGCCCTGGGAAATTGCCTGTTTCTGTTTCCAGAGTGGCGATAAAATCGTTGTAGCCACTTCTTCTTTTGTCCGTCGGATCGAGTTCAAATCCCGGATTTGCCTGTGCAACTAACACAATTCCTTTGCTGTTGCTGCGTTTGGCTAAAGCAAAACATTCTTCGATCCAGGCTAAGTTAGCTGAATTGCGATCGGCATATTCTGCATCTGCCTCGGGAGTGCGGCCAAAATTGTTGTTGCTTCCCGGCATATTAATCGCAAAAAATACAATGCCATGATAAATCCAGCGGACATTTTCGCGGTATTTAGCAAACTGCGGGTTTTCGCTTTGACGGGTGAGAGTTAAGGTGCGCTTTCCCAAACTTTGATTACCGTTGCTAAATATTTCCCGCAGTTTAGCAAGTCTTTCTACTGGATCGTAACTGCCGTTATTTGAACGGTGACAATCCGTCCATTCATTGTCACCATAAACTAGAATAAACGGTATCTCAAAATTGTCAAATAACTGCTTGCGGCTGATAAAAGTTGCATCATCGCAGACACTAGAACCGTTTTTAATGTCGCCGTCGTGGACTACAAACGCTGCAGGCGATCTATTGATATCTGCAATCAAACTCGGAAATTTTGCTTCCTGTTCCGCACTGTAGGGCAAATCGCCAATCAAGGCAAATTCAAAAGGTTTATCGCCAGAAGTTTGAGCGTAAGTTAAAACACCAAAACTTGTAATTAATACAAAAACAATAAAGGCAATAATTAGATAGTTTTTTTTCATCTATTTAGCCGTAACTAATTTAGTTATGATACCATATAAGCCGAAAAATCACTCTCAAAAATCATGAATTTTAGTCGGTTGCTTTCGGTAATTGCCATGCTTTCGATCGCAGGCTGCAATATTCAAACGCCACAAACCAACACACAGCCTACAGAAAGTCGATCGCCAATTGCAGCCCCTGTTCCCGCCGAACCAAAGTCTGAGATCGAAGAAGCAAAACTAATTGCTGTCGGCGACATCATGATGCACAGTACCCAAACGCGATCGGGCTACGACGCAAAAAATAAAACATACAATTTTGACACTTTCTTCGCACCAGTTAAAAGTATCTTATCAACAGGCGATTGGGTCATCGGAAATCTCGAAACACCTTTAGCGGGGGAAGATGCGGGCGGATATACGGGATATCCGCTATTTAACGCACCGGCTCAATTAGCGGATGCGGCTAAAAAAGCCGGATTTAATATCTTGACAACCGCGAACAATCATGGTTTAGACCGTGGAGAAAAAGGGGTAATTAGGACGATCGTCAATCTGAGCGATCGTAAAATTGCTTCAACAGGAACAGCCCGATCGGCAACGGAGGCTTCACGAATTTTAATCAGCACCAAAAACAACATTTCCCTAGCTATTCTCGCTTACACCTACGGCACAAACGGCATTCCCATACCCAAAGGCAAAGACTATTTAGTTTCCCTAATAGACGAAAAAAAGATAGTCAAAGACATTGTTAAAGCCCGAACCAAAGGAGCAGATATTATCGCAATTTCCCTGCATTTTGGGAATGAATATGAGCGACAGCCAAACCCGCAACAAAAACAATTAGTTCAAAACCTATTAAAAGCTGGTGCAGACATCATTCTCGGCAGCCATCCCCACGTCGTCCAACCTTACAAAATTTTTAACTTCCCCGGGAAAAATGGCAAAACCCGCAAAGCTGTAGCAATTTATTCAATGGGAAACTTCGTTTCCGGTCAGAACAAAAATTATACAGACTTAGGCGTAATTTTGCAAGTAAATATTCGCAAAACCTTTCCCGAAAAAACTACAGAAATTACCAGCATCAAAACCATTCCGACTTGGGTACACCGCTATACTCAGAACAATAAAACGAACTATCGCGTTTTGCCCTTAGAAACAACTGTCAGCCAGAAAAAAGATACACTGCTCGCAACTTCACAGTATCCTGTTTTAAAAACATACCTGCAAAAAATGAACAATCATCTTAACTCTTTGAATAGTCAGAAAAAATCAAAGTAATTTGGCATTGAAAATTGGGAATTGGGCATTGATGATTGGAATTGGAGGCAGAGCCGAGCGATTTGTATCCCCAGGCAGTGCCCATTGCTAAGGTAACAGTTTAAGCTAGGGAAGCATTTGTCAATCAGCAATTATGATCAGAATTTACTCAAGTTTTTGGTAGAAAACTTAGATTTGGGCGATCGAACAATCAGGTAGAATCTTCAGCAAAAAAATTTATCCAAGCTTGGATATTCTTTCCAATTAGTGCGAAATGGGCAGCAAAGACCTGAGCAGCAGAATAGCGCATCAATTGATCCCTCGTAAGCTTTACAAGCAATCATGTATCCAACGGAAGAGGGTGTAGTGGAGTAGAGCGACTTTTCTTTTTGTGATTATATTCTTCGCATACGCCAAGATAATCTGATGGTTGATATCTGCCGAATATCTCAGCGAAAATGTTAGGCAATTTTCGATAAGGAGAAACACCCATATCTTTAAGCATGATGTCAATATATTGTTGAAAGCGAGTGTTGACTGCACAGGATCGCGAAGGTTCAAATTGAATATTTGCGCGTTTCCACTGGCGGATACATTCAATACTTTTTTCCATATTTTCGCTGGAAGGTAACTCAAGTTCACCACGCAAGTATGCACACAGCCATTGTGCGGCAATTTCGACAGCAGGCACGTGCATATATCCATGATTGAACCCGGCAAAGGCAATGCCAGGAATGCGAGGATGAAGCAAGTGGCGATATAACTGCACGCCATCGGGTTCGGTTTCTAAGATTTTTCGATATTTATCAGGCAAAAATGGAAAAATTGGCGTTTGCGAACCCAAAGATAGAATGACTAAATCGCATGGAATCTCGCAACCATTTTTCAACTTTACTGCTTCTGGCGAAAAACCAGATAATTCTGCACGGTGGGGCGAGATTTTTCCTTCTGCAATAAACGGATAGTAATCTTCAGGCGCAACCGCTGTGGCTGAACGTAAATCAGGCAATAGTTTGTGGTCTGGTTGTACAGCTTTGATGCGACTCTGGGCGGCTTGGTCTTTTCCAGAAACATTTCGCTGAACTTGAAAGCGGAAGATGGATGCAATCAAATCCCAAAAACCTGAAACAATGAAGCCAAGGCGATTGTGCAGGAAACGTTCAATGGCGGTTGGATGTGACCAACTTGTCATCATCACTGTTCCAAAACGGCTGAATAATGGGTAGGTAAAATGTACGCCCAAAATCCATTCTGGGATAAGCCAGCGCGGTGTACGAAATACATGATTTACTTGCGCGCCTTGTTTGGCTGCGAAAGTCGCCATGTCCAAAGCACTTTTTCCGAAGCCAACGATTACAACTCGTTGATTGTCGAATATATCAAGCGCGTGCACATCCCGTTCAGTGATGATTTTCCCGCCGAAATCTTTGATACCTGGAAATTCAGGTTGATACTTTCCTTCTGTATATTGCCCAACTGACATAACGACGTATCCAAATAATTTTTCGTGAACGCCATCCTGGTTTTTATATTTTAATAGCCACCCATCTTCTGTTTCTTTGAGTTCGATAACTTCATGATTTAACCGCACATCAAGCTTTAAATGGTTGACCGCTTGTTCCAAATAATTCAGGATTTGTTCTCCGGTGGGATGTAAATCAGGCGTGAATGGCCAGGGAAAATCAGATAAATGATACTGTTCCCTGATATTTTGCAGGTGTACGTTTGGGTATGCAAGTGCCCATACTCCGCCAAGCTTTTCGGATTTCTCGAAAACAACTGCTTGGAAACCATTTTTCTTGAGAATATGAGCTGTCGTAATGCCTGATATTCCCGCGCCAATAATGGCAATTGGCATACCGTTTTTGTATTGCATATATTTGAGTCTCCTTATTTGGTATGGTTATTAGAGTAATTCTCCTGACGCAGTGACAAAAAACCGGAAAGCCTTGCACTGAGAAGAGTTTAAATTTATCGCTCTCACACAGACAGAGGGGTTGTCACCCCGTCAAATCCGCGACCTTAACGCCAACTGCTGATAGTAGTCTAGGTAGTTGTAGACTAAGGGGAGAGCAATTCTTGCCGTCTGGCTGGTACAAGCTCAGTTGAGGCGCGCTGGCACATTCCGATGCCCCAAGGATGTAACTAATAACTCATAACTAATAACTGCTTAATTAACCAAGCGATCGCTCGTTCAACATCAGCAACCTGCTCAACATCGAGAATCTGCGGCCGCTGCACCATCACCACCGGAATTCCCAGTTCCCTCGCCGCGAAAATTTTGGCATAAGTAGCAGATCCGCCGCTGTTTTTACTCACAATTGTATCAATCTGATATTCTAATAGTAGTTGCCGCTCGTCTTCCAATGAAAAAGGCCCCCTTGCTAATAACAATTTACCGTTAGGAACAGGAGAATTGAGTGCAGGAGGATCGATCGCCCGCATCAAAAACCAAATAGCATCCAAACCCGCAAACGCAGCCAATTCCTGCCTGCCAATGGTGAGAAACACCCGCTGAGACTGCCCTAATAAAGCCTTTGCAGCCTCCGAGTGGCTGGCAACTTCAATCCAGCGATCGCCCTCCACCATCTCCCAAGCTGGACGCACCAGCATCAAATAGGGAACATTACATTCAGCAGCAGCAACAGCAGCATTGGCAGAAATCTGAGCCGCAAACGGATGAGTAGCATCAATTAACAAGTCGATCGGGCGATCGAGCAAAAACGTCGCCAGCCCAGCCGCCCCACCAAACCCTCCAATTCGCACCGTACCCGTTTTTGGGGTAAAAGGTTGCTGAGTGCGTCCTGCTAGCGAAGATACCACCTCTATTTCAGCGATTTGAGACGCTCTTGCCGCCAGTTCAGCAGCATCCCCCGTCCCGCCCAAAATTAGCAACCGTTTTTTCACCAAATTATCCTTAGTTGCGACTACACAAACTGGCGGTTAAAACCGCAACTACACAACCAAAGTCCGCCTGCGCGGACTAAAGAAAATCCAGGGTTTTAGAACCTGCGGAGGCAGGTTTTGTCTGTGTAGCTGCGACTTAAGTCGCCGAGACTTTTCAAACATCTTCTAACCAACGCCCGCAATTTCGGTTAATAATATGTTTAGTAAAGTTTAAACTACCAACAACGATGATTCGCTCACTTTTCACATTTTTTACAGTATTAATTGTAACCGGGTTAGTGTGGTTGGGAAATATCGCGCCCGTTGCCGCACAAGTACAACCAACAGATATCGCCGAGCCCCAACAGGAATTGGGAGAACTCGTTCAAAAAGCTTTTCAAGCTACAAATGAAGGTCAATTTCCCGCCGCTGAAACTTTTTGGACTCAAATTATTGACAAATTTCCCTCACAAGCAGCCGCTTGGAGCAACCGAGGCAATTCTAGAGTCAGCCAAAACAAGCTGCAAGCAGCTATTTCCGACTACGAAAAAGCGATCGAACTAGCTCCCGATGCCCCCGATCCCTACCTAAACCGCGGCACGGCTTTAGAAGGTTTAGGACGCTGGGAAGAAGCGATCGCCGACTACAATCATGTGTTAGAATTAGACCCCAAAGATCCAGCCGCCTACAACAACCGAGGCAACGCCGAAGCCGGTTTAGGAAAATGGGGGCCAGCAATTGCCGACTACAGCAAAGCCTTTGAATTAGCCCCCGAATACGCCTTTGCCCGCGCCAACCACGCCCTCGCACTTTATCAAAACGGGCAAACCAAAGAAGCAATTCGCAACATGAAAAACATCGTCCGCAGATACCCCCAATTTGCCGACATGAGAGCCGCCCTCAGCGCCTGTCTTTGGGAAGCAGGACAGCGCGGCGAAGCTGAGAGCAATTGGGTAGCCGCAGTCGGTCTCGATCCCCGCTACAAAGACATCGATTGGGTTGCCAATAACCGCCGCTGGCCACCAGTTGCAGTCAGCGCATTAGACAAGTTCTTGCACTTGAAATAATCTCCAAGGCAAAGTTGGCGGTTGTCATTGGTTATTGGTTATTGGTTATTTCGATAACTGACAACTGACAACTGACAACTAACAATTAATTAATTCTCGAATCCGGGCAGCCGTCAACTCTTCGACATTCCTGAAAACCGCTGCTGCACCAGCAGTTTTCAGCGCGGCAGCATAAGCATCGCAGCGCTCAGAATCATCCAAAACATGAGGTGGCAAAATTCCAGTCCCCAGCCAAATCCGGTTTGGTTGCACTTCCCGCGCCTTCACAACCGTGTAAATATCGGCAACAGTATCTCCTGCGTAAATTACAGGCAAATTGTTTTCTAAACCGTGCAGGTTTTCCAACTGTTCAATTGTCGCGAAAAGTCCAGCCGGATCGGGTTTTCCCGGTGCATCTTCCATCCCCACCAACACGGGGGAATTTAAACTCAGTTTCCCTTCCAGAACATAAGCAGCTTCATCCCGCATCGCCCCGCTAAAAAAGCCCCAAACAATACCCTCAACTGTTAAATTTTCCAGGTAAGCCGGACTTAACAGCAGCGGTTCGGCACAAATGTAACCAGTCCAATTTTTCTCATCAGCCCCGCGATAGCGATTTTGGAAAAAAGCCACTAATTCGTCATAGTCGATCGCGAGTTGGTTTCTCGATCGCCCAATCCCCTCAAAATAACGGCAAACTAACTCGAAAGACGCCTGCCAGTCATTATTCCACACTCCCTCAGACTTCAGAGAGTCGATATCGAGAGAATTCGGGCGAAAAGCACCCGCCGTGAAATGTTCCACCGCATCCGCGATCGCCCGCCGGTAGGAACCGGACACATCCCGCACCACACCGTCAATGTCGAAGACTAAAATAACTCTGTTCACAACTTAACTATCCTTGTACCTAGGGCGGGTGAGAACCAAAATTTTATCTGTTCCCAGCCCCTGAGTGGAGCTAAAACCAGCCGCGCCACAAAACTTTTCATGGCCGATGACCAATTATCGAACAGAGTGTGCTACGCTTAGCGATTGTAGAAATTTTTAACAAGTTCGATCGGAACCCTGGAGGTTTGCTTGTCTAAGTTCATCTTAAAAGTTCTCTGGCTAGAAGAGAATGTTGCCCTCGCCGTTGACCAAGTTGTCGGCAAAGGAACTAGCCCGCTGACATCCTACTTTTTCTGGCCTCGCAAAGATGCGTGGGAAGACCTCAAAAACGAACTCGAAGCCAAACACTGGATTGCTGATAACGATCGCGTCGAAATCCTCAACCAAGCGACAGAAGTAATCAACTACTGGCAAGAGGAAGGCAGACGGCGCCCGATGACTGAAGCTCAGTCAAGGTTCCCGCAAGTGACTTTTACCGGCAGCAACTAAGCCCAGCTTTAATTTGCTACCCATATAAATTGCCTGTTATGGCTGACGAGGGGATGGAGAGAGGGGAGAAGGCGAGGGGATTTGACGCTTTTTCCACCTCGCCGTGAAACATACAATTTAAATGCGCTACAGCTTATTTTGATACTAACTCCGATTTTCAGAGCTACTCAGGTTTTGGGCTTGGTCGATTTGAGAGTTAAGATTTGAGATTTATCCAAAATCAAGCTCTCAAATCGGATTTTCTACAATCTACGAAGACTGAGCAACTAAACCAAATAAATCTAAAATCGGCTTTTTTATACTCTTAAATTGTACAGTCAGCTCTCAACAGCCTTCCCTCCAACCTCCAACCTCAAAATCCATCCTTTAAATCTTGTACGCGGCTTCGTTGCCGAACTTCCTTCTTCCTTCTTCGCGGAATTTATGGGCGCCGAAAGTACGATCGACCAAACCGAACAGCTACCGCTGGTAGTAAATCCCGACATTCTCCAGCAAGCTATCCTCTACAAAATTAATACTCGCATCATCGCTCGCGGAGAATTAGTTTTCCCCTGTGTACCGGGAATGGTAAGCCACTATCTCAAGGCGATAGAACAGCTATTTCGCACTCTCGACAGACCCCTGCCAGAAGAACGCAGAGACGAACTCAGCAAGCTTTTAGTCAACAAGTTAGAACAAGGCTACCGCACCTCCACAGCATCGATGCTGATCCTGCAATACGAATCGGTACAGCCGCCCCAAACAGGTTTAGCCTGCAAAGTGATTGTTACTACCTCAACAATGGGAGAACAGTACAAAAGCTGGGTAGACACCAGAGAACCTCCGCTTTTCGGCTCTCATCCAGACGCAAAATTGATGGCAACTGCTGCTAAATTGGGCACACCCGATCGAGTGCGGATTTTGGACGTGGGGGCTGGTACCGGCCGCAATACCTTGCCGCTGGCGAGATTGGGCTATTCTGTGGATGCGATCGAACTAACTCCCGCTTTTGCAGAACAATTGAAAGCGGCAGTAACAGCCGAAAACCTTCCCGTGACAGTTACTGAAGGCGATGTGCTCGACCCCTTAATGCGGATGAAACCGGCCCGCTATCAGTTGGCAGTTGCCGCCGAAGTCATTTCACATTTTCGAGACAGCGATCAAGTACGGCTTTTCCTCGCTAAAATGTGCGATTCCCTGTGTCCGGGAGGTCTGTTGCTGTTCAGCACGTTTTTAACCGTCGGCGACTACCAGCCAGATGTCCTGGTGCGACAAGTTGCCCAACTCTCCTGGTCTACTTTATTTACCCCCCAAGAACTCGCCACCGCAATGGAAGGGTTGCCCTTAGTCCAAATATCCGACGAATTGGTGTTTGAGTACGAACGCCACAACCTGCCAGAAGGAGCCTGGCCGCCGACGCCCTGGTTTCCCAGTTGGGCCACCGGTCGAGATGTCTTTCCGATGGCAAACGGACGCCCGCCAATGGAATTGCGCTGGATTTTGTGTCGCCGCAGTTAAAAAAATCAGTCATTCGATTTTAGATTTTCGATTTTAGATTTTCGATTGACCCCACGGATAAATTCGGGGGCTTGTACCATCAAGAAATTCTTGGTCATTTAGAGACGGACACAGCAATCGCAACCCTTGAACGGCGGTAACAGTTGCATCAGCTCTTTTTTTCCCAAGTCATAAAGCCGGCTCGCTGTCTAATGTTACGAGGCCGTTACACAAAAATTTACAAAAATATATATTAAAATGTAAAGATAGCGAAGTTCGATCGCCCCTGGGTGAGAAACCCCGTGTCTGATTACATCCAACGCTTGCAAACCTTTTATTTCTTGCGAAAAATTGGCTTGCTAACGGCAATCGGGTTTGAATAAAAGTCGATCGCCATCTCAATCGGTGCAACTAGAGTTAAGATCAGTCCAACAAACCTATTCCTCCAGATAGATGACGTTTTAAGGAATAGGATAAGCCAATAGATTAGCTCGCTAGTTAGCGATGCTCCTGAGAAACAAATATGCTTTTAACACGTCCACTACAAGCGTTTGGAGCAATCTTCGAGCACAAACCTTCAACAAATAGATCATTGATCGAACAAAAAAGTAGTAAAAATTCTTGGGAGGGGAATATTGATCCCGCTGTAAACGAACAAATTGACTGGTATATCCAAATGGAAATGCTAATGAGTAACGCTAAATCTTCCTGCACCGATGAAGAGATTACTGCTTGGCTGCGCGGATTGCTGACAATTGCTTGGGCAGACGGCAACTTTGACGAAGACGAGCAAAAAATGATTGCGAATCTAACTCAGGATGAACTACATCCGGTATCTTTTGAAGCAAGTTTTGAACCTATTGCCTCAGAGGAACTAGCTGCTGTTTTAGGGAAAAGCACAGCCAACGGCGAGAATTTTTTGAGGACAGCAGTAATGGTAGCCTTGGCAGACGGTACGTACTCGCTCAGCGAAGACGAGGTAATTCACAACTTTTGCACAGCTTTGGGTCACAAGGTCGAGGCGATAGAAGCTCTCCGACAAACGATACAACAGAGCAAGTCCGATCCCCAGGGGCCCAGCAGCCAAATAGTCTTTGATGCGAATGTCGCCCCCGTCGCCGGAACACCGCTTTCATCTCGACTACCTCAACCTCACCAAAAAAATGTCCTGCAACCAGTCAAAGACTGGCTTGACGCCTGGGAAGTTCACGACCCCAGAGTCGCACACTTTGTCTGCAAAATGATTCCGCCGCAGTGTCCGTTTGAACGAGATGTCGTGTTATTCGGACGTAAAATCGTGCACATTCCGGCGATGTGCAAGATTAACCCGCTTTACGAACAGTTGGTGGGGATGCGCTTTCGAGCTCTCTGCTATTTGGCAGATGAATGTAAGGAAGATGTATCGATATATTGTTAGTAGTCAGTGGTCAGTAGTCATTAGTCATTAGCCATTCTTGTAAAATCTTGGATTAATGACTGTAACTATTAACCAATGACTACTAATATAGTCCAAGACGCAAAAACGTGGTTTTTCTACAAAAAAACATCGTTACAGCGATCGCCCCAGTAGAAAAACCAGGTTTATTCAGTTTTTGTGGGTAAGTCCTGCTAATATTAAATCCGCTTTGATAATACCAAGTCAAAAAAAGTTTTTCTACAATCCTCAATCTTATACAAATTATTAAAAGTCGCAGACCCAAGAGCCGGACACGGCAGTGCCGTTTCCCTACAGATACTCGGGTAAAATCTTTCGATATGCACTACTTTTCAGAATTGGTATAACTATATTTTTCCGGCGACTATAAGTCGCGACTACACTTGCTTGGAGTCCGCCTCTGCACACTCAAGGAAAAGAGGAATATTGTACTTGGATCTGGTATCATAGCTAATGACTAATGACTACTGACTACTGACTATTGACTACTGACTAAATTATGCAATTTATCGATCGAGCAGATATTCAAGTCGCAGCCGGCAAAGGCGGCGACGGTATGGTAGCTTTTCGCAGAGAAAAGTATGTACCGGCGGGCGGGCCGAGCGGCGGCACGGGCGGGCGGGGCGGTTCTGTGTTTATGGTAGCGGTGGAAAGCCTGCAAACGCTGCTGGATTTTCAGTACAACCGTATTTTTAAAGCCGAAGACGGGAAGCGCGGCGCGCCGAAGAATATGACTGGGGCTTCTGGGGACGATCGCACGATCGAAGTTCCCTGCGGTACAGTTGTTTACGACGCGGAAACTCAGGCAATCTTGGCAGATTTAGTGACGCCCGGACAGACTTTTTGCGTTGCCAAAGGCGGTAAAGGCGGTTTGGGAAACAAGTGTTTTCTGACCAATTCTAACCGCGCTCCCGATTATGCGATGCCCGGTAAAGAAGGAGAACACAAATTTTTGCGTTTGGAATTGAAGCTATTAGCTGAAGTGGGAATTCTGGGGATGCCCAATGCTGGCAAATCCACCTTAATTTCAGCTTTGTCTGCGGCTCGCCCCAAAATAGCAGATTATCCGTTTACAACTTTAGTCCCAAATTTGGGTGTAGTCAGAAAACCCACCGGCGACGGTACTGTTTTTGCCGATATCCCGGGATTAATTGAAGGGGCTCACGAAGGTGCGGGTTTGGGTTACGAGTTTTTGCGGCACATTGAGCGGACTCGGTTGTTGCTGCACTTAATTGATGTTACGGATGAAGATCCGATCGCCAATTACGTCACAATTCAGGAAGAATTGAAGGCTTACAGGCGTGGTTTAGCCGATAAACCGCAGATTTTGGCTTTTAATAAGGTAGATGCGATCGATCTTGAAAGCGAAGAAATCGGTAATTTAATCAGCCGACTTAAAGAAATTAGCGGTGCTCCTGTTTTGTTGATTTCCGCTGTGAGTCGAGTTGGGTTGGATGAATTAATGCAACAAGTTTGGCAAAAACTCGACGAGATGAACGAAAAAGAGGTGGCGGAACAGTTAGCAGTCGCGAGTGTCTAATCGCTTTCCGGTTCCTGGAATTTCCGTGAATGGGTAGGTGTTTTTTTGAGGGGGTCAAATCTTTCGGCTGTATGGTTTGTGCGGCAAGGGTTTGAGCCTCTGTATCTTGAAAAGTAGGTTCACGGAAACGCTGGAATTATTGCTGAGTATGGCTTTCATGGTTGTTGAAGTTTGTGTCTCTTGACAGGGCGGTGGCTGAAATGATATTTTGTAGATGCTTCACGGAACAGTACCTTGAAAACTAAATACTGTAAGGCTTCTGACACGGGCTGCCGCAATTAACCTAACTCCCTATCAGGGATTGAAACGATTTAAGAGATGTTTATTATGCACGGGAAAGGTTAGGCCGCAATTAACCTAACTCCCTATCAGGGATTGAAACTCAGCTTACATTTATCAATACGATTTGTGGGCGAGGGCCGCAATTAACCTAACTCCCTATCAGGGATTGAAACCTGACTGTCCCAGGCAGACCTAACACAAAAATTGCCGCAATTAACCTAACTCCCTATCAGGGATTGAAACGGGCCGATCGGCGCGGCGATCGACGTGGGAACGGATCAGGAGCCGCAATTAACCTAACTCCCTATCAGGGATTGAAACAAGAAAATTACAGAACTTAAACAAGGTCGCGGGAAAGCCGCAATTAACCTAACTCCCTATCAGGGATTGAAACAAAAGATAAGTTTTGAATATACCCCAAAGGGGGTAGCTTGCGCCGCAATTAACCTAACTCCCTATCAGGGATTGAAACTGAAGAATCGACTAAGTGCAGGCGATTAAATATTGCGCCGCAATTAACCTAACTCCCTATCAGGGATTGAAACACCAATACAACTGATACTATCCCAGTGCTTACTGCCGCAATTAACCTAACTCCCTATCAGGGATTGAAACTTGATACACACAGAGTCACCAGGGCGGATGCAAAGCCGCAATTAACCTAACTCCCTATCAGGGATTGAAACTTGCCTGAACCAATCGCTTGTATTTGTCAGCTTGTTTAAGCCGCAATTAACCTAACTCCCTATCAGGGATTGAAACTGAAAAAATCAATAGCTAAATCCGGGTCGAGTAACCGCCGCAATTAACCTAACTCCCTATCAGGGATTGAAACATATCTGGATTAACGATTGATGATAATATTTACTGCCGCAATTAACCTAACTCCCTATCAGGGATTGAAACTTGAAAGAAGCCAGCGGCTTTAACTTGCTCGGCTCAAGCCGCAATTAACCTAACTCCCTATCAGGGATTGAAACTTGATTGTTTGAATAATTCAGAAGATTTTGGTTTATTTGCCGCAATTAACCTAACTCCCTATCAGGGATTGAAACTTAAATGATAACTTGAGACCGACGGATGAAACTGCCGCAATTAACCTAACTCCCTATCAGGGATTGAAACTTACCTATAGATTCTTTTAGCCCAAAACCTTGCCACGTGCCGCAATTAACCTAACTCCCTATCAGGGATTGAAACAGAACTACACCCCGGTGCAGTTGGAGCTGCGAGAATAGCCGCAATTAACCTAACTCCCTATCAGGGATTGAAACTTAGATATGCTCGAAGATATCAAAGAAGCATATGCGCCGCAATTAACCTAACTCCCTATCAGGGATTGAAACACTATATTTGTTGGCATCAATCCTACTCTAATTGCCGCAATTAACCTAACTCCCTATCAGGGATTGAAACAAACCTGCTGATTTTGATGATAAAGAAATTGATGTCCCTCCGCCGCAATTAACCTAACTCCCTATCAGGGATTGAAACCCTCATCATCTGTTTTGTACCAACCCAAACCAAAATAAAGCCGCAATTAACCTAACTCCCTATCAGGGATTGAAACTGGCTGTGTTCAGTGCTGGTCTTGCTCCTTGGGCGCCGCAATTAACCTAACTCCCTATCAGGGATTGAAACAATTAAAAATAAACCTCTTAGAAGGTTTTTTCTGCCGCAATTAACCTAACTCCCTATCAGGGATTGAAACATTAATGCACCTATTGCCTTCCTCTAGGGCTTTGTGCCGCAATTAACCTAACTCCCTATCAGGGATTGAAACTTGAATATTTCGACTTGTACGCCTCGACTGAAGCCCAGCCGCAATTAACCTAACTCCCTATCAGGGATTGAAACGAAATATTCAAATCCTTAAACAAAGACAGGGGATTCATCACAAGCCGCAATTAACCTAACTCCCTATCAGGGATTGAAACCTAGCAGTGGTCGGTTGGTGGATGTGTGGGAATCAGAGCCGCAATTAACCTAACTCCCTATCAGGGATTGAAACCCAGCACTTCCTGTACTCTCGCCGCACTCTCGCGCCGCAATTAACCTAACTCCCTATCAGGGATTGAAACTCTGTGATATTTGAGCCGCGAGTAAATATCAAAGATGGCCGCAATTAACCTAACTCCCTATCAGGGATTGAAACTCTGGGCAAGGCACTGAAACTTCAAACCCGTGAGCGGAAAAGCCGCAATTAACCTAACTCCCTATCAGGGATTGAAACTTACTGGTGAAAATCCAAGGCGATTTTGTCGGCTGGGCCGCAATTAACCTAACTCCCTATCAGGGATTGAAACGAAACTATCCCCCAAACAAAATTCGCAACGCCGGCAATGATCGAGCCGCAATTAACCTAACTCCCTATCAGGGATTGAAACATAATAAGGTTGGCTCCGATTTGAATGCGCCAGCCGGCGCGGTCAGGCCGCAATTAACCTAACTCCCTATCAGGGATTGAAACTTACCTCCTGTAAGTTTCAAAAACTAAATAAAAGACTCAGGCCGCAATTAACCTAACTCCCTATCAGGGATTGAAACAGCTCCTATTTTCATTGAGATATTTTGCTAGTTCTGAAGCCGCAATTAACCTAACTCCCTATCAGGGATTGAAACACGCGATTCGACAGCTACAGTGTCAATCGGGTTGTGCCGCAATTAACCTAACTCCCTATCAGGGATTGAAACCAAAAACACGGAACCCTGCGCGGTAATCCTGTCCCGCCGCAATTAACCTAACTCCCTATCAGGGATTGAAACGAAGCGGCGCTTGCCGACCTGAAACAGAATTCAGCGCCTGCCAGCCGCAATTAACCTAACTCCCTATCAGGGATTGAAACGCATACTTTGCGCAGCCTACCAGCCACCCAGCGCATCCCTAGCCGCAATTAACCTAACTCCCTATCAGGGATTGAAACCTACGCCGCTGATTGCGCTAGACTTGGCAAAATTCAGGCCGCAATTAACCTAACTCCCTATCAGGGATTGAAACTTAGGTGGTAAGTTTACCCCTCGTCCTGGTGATATGCCGCAATTAACCTAACTCCCTATCAGGGATTGAAACCATATTTTTGGGTGGAGGGGGTGGAGGGGCGGCAATACCGCCGCAATTAACCTAACTCCCTATCAGGGATTGAAACCAAGAATTCAAAATAGGTCAAGAAGTTTATCACAAATCGCCGCAATTAACCTAACTCCCTATCAGGGATTGAAACGGTGGAGGAAAAACGATCGCCTGGACGATCTTCGAGCCGCAATTAACCTAACTCCCTATCAGGGATTGAAACTCACGCTGTTGACATCTTCCGCCTAACCTGTTAGGTTGCCGCAATTAACCTAACTCCCTATCAGGGATTGAAACTCGCTTCCTCCCTTCTGGGGTGGATTGCGAGCACACACCCGAGCCGCAATTAACCTAACTCCCTATCAAGGATTGAAACGTTAAAATCTCTGGTAGAGCTTATGGCGGTTCGGCGGCGGTGCCGCAATTAACCTAACTCCCTATCAGGGATTGAAACGGCGAAGAAGTCGTATCGCCCAGCAAATAGATAAGTTAAATTTATGCCGCAATTAACCTAACTCCCTATCAGGGATTGAAACACCCCAACGCGATTTTCCGTGTAACCGTCAATTGCAAAAGCCGCAATTAACCTAACTCCCTATCAGGGATTGAAACTACACCAATTCAACTTCAACGACGGCTCACTTTAATTGCCGCAATTAACCTAACTCCCTATCAGGGATTGAAACTGGGCAACAAAGCGTTCTCCCTCCCAGCATTCACGCCGCAATTAACCTAACTCCCTATCAGGGATTGAAACAGGTGTTGTCTATATTCTTGCTATTGAGAATTATTTGCCGCAATTAACCTAACTCCCTATCAGGGATTGAAACTACCTTGTTTACAGGACTTACAAAATCTACATCAGGCCGCAATTAACCTAACTCCCTATCAGGGATTGAAACAAACGAATCAGCAACACTGGCAAAACTATTGATAACATGAGCCGCAATTAACCTAACTCCCTATCAGGGATTGAAACGCCGCAAATTGCGCTCAGAGATTTTTACCTCTCGCGCCGCAATTAACCTAACTCCCTATCAGGGATTGAAACCCTGGTGATGGCGTTCAAGCACCTGGTTATGTGACGCTCAGGCCGCAATTAACCTAACTCCCTATCAGGGATTGAAACTCTGGTGCATCTGTTGCACCCGCAGAAGGTGATTTATTGCCGCAATTAACCTAACTCCCTATCAGGGATTGAAACTGATCCAAAGAACCGCCACCGCCAGCCGAACCCATGCGGCCGCAATTAACCTAACTCCCTATCAGGGATTGAAACTTCATTATGTTTTTCCAGCATCCAATCATAAAAGGCTAAGCCGCAATGGTTCTTCTGGGTTTTTGGTGAAAACCGTATAATGAGATACCACTACTTGATTTCTACCCTATGGATATTCATCTTG
>NZ_JAUBPO010000049.1:0-56642 GCF_036700785.1 Microcoleus sp. S28C3
ATACGTGAATACCACGTTTTCTATAGTTGTTTTTTTGTCAAGTACAATTTATACCAAATTAGATGAGCTTACCCTGGTTAAAAAAGCCTATGTTTTAAAGCGCCTCAACAGGTGCAGGTTCCCAAACTTCCCCGTATTTCTCCTGCAATTGGTGCCAATTTTCCACCTGTCCCGGTTCGTATTCCCCCGGTTTTCCCCACTGCAAAAACGCGCTCAAAGCAGCCTCATTTTGTTCGTCCAGAAAACGGATTGCATAAGTAGTAAAATTGCCTCTTTTCGCCTCGCCAGTTTCAAACTTCACCTGTTTGATTTTGTCCATATTCAAGTGAAACTCAAATATATCGGCGTGCATATTGGCATATTTACCCTTTGGCAACTCCGCATAAAACAGCTTGTGAATTGAACCGCGAACTTCCAGCACAGCCGCGCTGCTAGTCACGATTAAACGCAGCGTTCCCAATTGTTCGCAAGCTTCCAAGAATTCTTTCAGAGTCGCAGTCATATCAATTTTGGATTGTGGATTTTGGATTTTGGATTAAATCGATAATAAGAAAATGGGAGTTGGGAATTAGGAAAAGGAATTAGAGAAAAAAGGATAATTCTTCCTTCTTCCTTCTCTCCTAGATAACTAAAGCCTCTCCTAGATAACTAAAGCCTTCTTCCTTCTTTTTACCCCCCCGCGAAGTCGAAGGGCCTTCTTCCTTCATGTTTCGTGCAGTTCGTAAGCAGCGACAATCCGCTGCACTAGCGGGTGCCGCACCACATCCGCCTGAGAAAATTCGCAAAAAGCAATGCCCTCAACGTTGCGCAGAATGTTTTGGGCAACTGACAATCCCGACTGTTGGTTTGGTGGCAAATCTGTTTGAGTGATATCGCCCGTCACTACCATTCTCGATCGAAAGCCCAGACGAGTCAACACCATTTTCATTTGAGCCGGCGTCGTATTTTGAGCTTCGTCCAAAATTACGAAAGCATTGCTGAGAGTGCGCCCCCGCATATAAGCTAAAGGAGCTACTTCGATCAAGCCTCTTTCCATTAAATCAGCCATTTTTTCAGGGTCGATCATTTCTTGCAGGGCGTCGTAAAGCGGGCGCAAATATGGATCGACTTTTTGCTGCAAATCTCCCGGCAAAAACCCTAGTTTTTCGCCTGCTTCTACAGCCGGCCTTGTTAAGATTAGCCGTTCGTACTGTTTACTTAACAAAGCTTGGATGGCGAAAATAGCTGCTAAAAATGTCTTGCCAGTACCGGCAGGGCCGATGCAAAATGTCAGGTCATGGGTGCGTACTGCTTGGACGTACTGTCGCTGCTTGAAGGTTTTGGCTCTAATTTCTTCGCCGCGGCGTGTTTTGGCGAGAACGTCTCGCTGCAAGTCTTGTAAATCGCCTTGGCGGTTGGTATCCAAAGCTTGGCGCGCCGTCTGGATTTCAACTCCGGTAATATTTTTGCCTGATTTCCAATAGTCAGAGAGCGATCGCACTAATTTATGACACAATTCTACTTGACTTTTCGTGCCGGAAATTAGCAGTTCTTGCCCTCGCATTACCAGGTTAGCGCCGGTTTGCTTAGAGATAATTTTCAGGTTTTCTTCTTGATGGCCCGAGAGCGACATCGCGCTTTGAGTGCTCGGCAACTCTATTGTTAATTTTTCAATCATGCCAACATAAGCTCCTCCAAATAAGCAATTAAAAGTTAACAATTAACAGTTAAATCAGTCACTTTTTGCGAACAAAAAAACGCCAGTTACTAGGTTTTACCTAGTATCTAAGGCGTCTTTTAGATTTAGCTCCCAAATGAGTTTGGTGCTTGAGATACAAATCAAATCTCCTTTAAATCAAGTCAGGCAACTTTAGATTTTAGATTTTAGATTTTAGATTTTAGATGTACCTCATCCCGCTGACATTTGAGATTTAAAATTTTACATTTGTGTCCGATCGCAAAATCGGCAATCTCAAATCAAGCGGGGCTTGTAATACAAAGTTTACAACAGGCAATCTAAAATCTAAAATTGTTTTTTGGTTCTGCAGTTAATAACCGGGAGTATTTCTGCTCGTTCTAAACGTAGGTGTGTTAGTACGGCGAGGTTGTTCTCTCGGAGTTCTGCTAGCTAAGGGACTCGGCGACGGAGGCGGCGTCCGGGGTCGGAAGTCGCCTCGCGGCTCGCGCGATCCGCGATCCGGGCGATCGCGATCCGGGCGATCGCGATCGCCCCTGGGCGGCGAGGAGCCACGATCGCCGGCTTCGCCATCGTATATATCTAAGTAGAGCGACTGACCCGCCGTCTGCGCCACCGCTTCGAGCGTAGTTCTAATTGCCTGAATATTGCGTCCGCCCCTACCGTAAACCCGGCCTTTGTCGGGATCTTCAAAAGCGAGCCTAACCCAGACCCGCGATTGGCGCGGGTGCAGTTCGCAATCTACCCGCAAAGAGCCTGGGGTCTCTAAAAAAGGCCCAATTAAAAACTTAACCAGTCCAGCGTAGTTGGGACTAGCTGACTGCTGCTGTGCTGGATTCAACGTTGGCTCCGGCTCCGACTTGTTCAAATACATGGGCTTTTCTGAGGATGTCACGCACGGTGTCAGTTGGCTGAGCGCCTTCTTGCAGGCGCTTGACAATCGCTGGAACATCCAGCCTGGTTTCGTTATTTCTGGGGTTGTAATAGCCGAGCTCTTCTAGGGGACGGCCGTCGCGGCGGGTAGAACTGTTCATCGCTACAATCCGGTAGCTTGTCTCGCGTTTTTTCCCGTATCTCTTCAATCGCAGTTTGATCATCTTCTTGCAGAATAGTCTTGTTTCAATTCTAAGCTATTATGTCGGTCGTCTTTCTGCGAACCCCAACTCAACCCCTATTTCTTAACCTCCCAGCAAAATATCGCTGCGATTTGCTGCGCCCAAGGCAGGTCTGCCGCCGTCAATGTGCGGTGTAATTGCTAGTGGCAAAGTCAATGCAGTTCCCCACTGCTGCACCAATTTTTGCAAAAATATATCTTGCTGTTCTCTCAAAGAGTCCCAATCGGTGCCGCGATTAATAATTGCAAACCACACTAAACCCCGATCGCGCGTGGGTATGGCTCCAGCCAAAGCAATCACGGTGTCCAAACTACCTGTTTTCACCACAGCAGATCGCGGAATGTGCCGGTGTTCTACAGTGCCTTTATCGCGCCCGGACACCGGAAACAAGTCAGCAATCGTCAGCCCAGTAGTCTGAAGGTTGCGGGCGATCGCCTGCATCATCCCACAAGCCGCCCTCGGAGACATCTGATTTTCCACTCCCAATCCCGAACCGTTAACCAATTGGAGTTCCTCCTCCGGCACCCCCGCCGCCCAAGTCGCTTGCTGCTGCACTATCTTTGCCCCGCCCAAATCGTCTGCCAGCATCTGAGCCATTTCATTGTCGCTGTGGACGTTCATCTGCTTGAGAATTTCGGCTAAAGGGAGCGATCGGCGCTTCAGCAGCAAATGACCCGAAGCCACAAATTTCTCAGCAATGACGCTGCCGGCCACCGTTACTTGCGGCTTTCTAGTTCCCGGAGCCATCTTAGAATACATTGCCACCACGTCCTGAGGCCAACTGCGACCATCTAGAGCCTGTCGCAATATCTCCCCTGCCGCCAAAGGATCGGACTGGTAATTCATGCGAAAATTGCCTGTCACCACCAAATTGCCCGCCACCCGATCTATACCCATTTGATTGAGAGCATTGCCCACGGCGATCGCCTCCTCCCACACAAACAGCGGATCGCCCCCGCCGCTGACCACCAAATCTCCCTCCAATACACCATTGTTAATCGGCCCGGTTGCTCGGAACCGCGTTTCAAACTGATAATCCGCGCCCCAAGTCTCCAGCGACGCCAGAGAAGTCGCAATCTTAGTCAGCGAAGCCCCAGGCATCAGCACTGTCCCCTGCTGACTTACCAGCGGCACCATTCCCGCTTGCACCCAAATTCCCTGATTCCCATCAATCAGGTTCTTGTCTTTTAAGTCTTTTAAATATTCCCGCACCGTCGCTTCTGCGGGCAAGTCTGGATTTGCCGCACTTATTCCCCCAAAAGCCAAATCTTCGGCCACCACTAACCCGGGTATTCCTCCCCGCCAAGCCAGCACTGACGCAGCATTAGGCCCGGCAGTGCCTACCCCAGCCATGTCCAGCCACAGAGACATCATCCCTGAGCTAAATAAATCCAGCATTTTTTACTCCTAAAGTCAATCGATTTTAGATTTTAGATTTTAGATTTCAGATTGAAGAAAGCGCTCCCACTGATAAATCCGGGGGCAAGTGATGAGGATGGGGAGCTTTTTTCTCGCTCCACGGATGAATCCGGGGTTCCCGGACTAAAGTGCTTGCGATCATGTAAACTATTTCATTGATTTTTTCAATTTGCAGGCAAAAATAGTAAAGTAGTGACAAAACAAGCTCTATCAGAGTAGTCGGAAATGAGAATTGTCCGATCGGGCGCGAGCGGATTTTAGTTCTTTATTCAGACTTCTGGATTCACGCTCCTGACTTCCTGGTAGAATTTTTAGTGTTTCTCAAACATTGGTCAATGGGATCGACACGCGCAAGAATTGCAATAGACGCTATGGGTGGGGATCATGCCCCCGCCGAAGTTGTAGCTGGAGCGCTTAAGGCACAAGAAGAATTAGGCGTAGAGATTTTGCTCGTGGGCGACCCGCAGCAAATAGAAGACTCGCTCCGGCAACAAGACGCGATCGGCCGCGTCTCTACAGGTCAGCTAGAAATCGTTCCTTCTGAAGGAGCGGTGGAAATGCACGAAGAACCTTTGAGTGCCCTCAAACGCAAGCCCAACGCTTCGATTAACGTAGCGATGAACTTGGTAAAGCAGCAGCAAGCTGATGCTGTGGTGTCCGCCGGTCACTCCGGCGCGGCAATGGCTGCTGCCCTGCTCAGGTTGGGCCGGCTCCCCGGAATCGATCGCCCTGCGATCGGTGCGGTTTTGCCGACAATGGTACCGGGCAGCTCTGTACTCATTCTCGATGTCGGCGCTAATGTGGACTGCCGCCCCAAATTTTTGGAGCAGTTCGCTCTTATGGGAACTATTTACAGCCAGTGCGTGCTGGGCGTCGCCGAACCTAAAATCGGCCTGCTCAACATTGGCGAAGAACCTTCTAAAGGCAACGACGCAGCGGTGCGAACCCACCAGTTATTGGTGGACAACCCGAACATTCCTTTTGTGGGCAATGCCGAAGGTCGCGACGTGCTGTCTGGGAAGTTCGACGTGATTGTCTGCGACGGGTTTGTCGGCAACGTGTTGTTGAAGTTTGCCGAAGCAGTGGGCGAAGTCGTGGTGCAAGTGCTTAAGGAAGAATTGGCTGCCGGACTCAAAAATCAAATTAGCGCTCCCCTCCTGCAAGAAAGCCTCAAGGGGTTTAAGCAGCGGGTAGACCACGTTGAACACGGCGGCGGTTTGCTGTTGGGCGTTGCTGGAGTTTGCATTATCAGCCACGGTTCGTCTCAAGCTGCCTCGATTTTTAATGCCATTCGTTTGGCGAAGGAGGCTATAGACAACCAAGTGCTGGAGCGAATTCGATCGTCCAATCAGCAAAGCGCTCTGGAACAAGAAGCTGTGAATTAGAGGCAGTAAGTAGGAATTAAAAATTAAAAATGTCAAATTAAAAATGTCAGCTTAAACAAGCGGTTTTGCTTAAAAAAAGTAATGTCAGCAGTTTAAAAAATAATTTTAATTGGTAGTTTTTAATTTTTAATTTCTCGATCTATCGCTCATAAATGGAGAGGAATGTTGCAGCAATCAGGGTTCGGCATTGCCGTCACGGGTAGCGGTTCTTGTACACCGCAGGTTTCGCTGGATAATAACGGTTTGAGTCAGATAGTAGAAACTTCTGACGAGTGGATTGGCGCGCGGACGGGAATTCGCTCCCGCAGGCTGGCGGACGAACGCACTTCTTTGTGCGATTTAGCGTCGGAGGCATCGCTTCAGGCGATCGCAATGGCAGAAATTTCGCCGACAGATATCGATTTAATTATTTTGGCGACTTCCAGCCCTGACGATTTGTTTGGCTCTGCCAGTAAAATTCAATATCAATTGGGCGCGACAAAAGCTGTGGCTTTTGATTTGACAGCAGCTTGTTCGGGCTTTGTTTTTGGTTTAGTTACAGCCGCGCAGTTCATTCGGACAGGGGTTTATCAAAATGTTTTGCTGATCGGAGCAGATCTTTTATCTCGCTGGGTGAATTGGTCGGATCGGGGTACTTGCATTCTATTTGGAGACGGTGCAGGTGCGGTGGTATTGCAAGCTTCAGAAGTCGATTCCTTTTTGGGATTTGAAATTTGCAGCGACGGCACGCAAAATGCGTCTCTCAATTTGCCCTACAAAGCCGAATCAAAAGAATTAATTGAGGGCGTCAGCGTCGGAATTGGCGGATTTGAACCCATCACAATGAACGGTCAAGAAATCTATCGCTTTGCCGTGAGAAAAGTGCCGGAAGTCATAGAAAAAGCTATGTTTCGGGCAAATATTAGCGCTGCAGAAATTGACTGGCTGCTGTTACACCAAGCCAATCAGCGGATTCTCGATGCAGTTGCCCAAAGGCTAAAAATTCCCCCCGAAAAAGTAATCAGCAATTTGGCGAATTACGGCAATACCTCAGCGGCTTCAATTCCCCTTGCCTTAGACGAAGCCGTGCGTCTGGGTAAAGTTAAAGCGGGCGATACTATTGCTGCTGCTGGTTTCGGTGCAGGTTTGACTTGGGGGGCGGCGATTTTTAAATGGGGAAGGTAATATTTGGCGGCAGGCTGTAAACTTGCTGCGGTTATTGTCGGGAGTTCGACCCTTGCAAAATACAAATCCTTGAACACGCCATACATAGGGCAAGGTGCGCAGCCGTACACTCTCGGGGCAGGAGTTCTTGACAAGCGCGCCCTGAGATTGAAAATCCTCTATTCTTCGATCGACTTCCCCTGGCTTGAAGGTGGAAAATTTTGTTACGGCTATTAATCTGATTCAAGTAGCAAAAAAAATATAAAACTCGTAAAAAGCGCAACTATTATGTTATAATTGTGAGTCGCGAGTAGAGAGTTCGTTAACCGAAAGATAGCGGATACCAGCAAGCGAACTTAGAAGCGGGAAACAAAGAATTTTTGCAATCACCAATTAGCAACCACCAATTAGCAGATTACCGGAAAAATGACTAAAACAGCATGGGTATTTCCCGGACAAGGTTCCCAGGCGATCGGGATGGGTGCAGACTTATTAAACTTGCCAACAGCCAAAGCCAAATTTGAGCTCGCTAAAGAAATCTTAGGCTGGTCTGTCCCGGAAGTTTGCCAAAAAGAAGAAGCAAAACTATCTCGGACTCTCTACACTCAGCCTTGTTTGTTCGTAGTAGAAAGTATTTTGACCGACTTAATGCGAGAAAAAAGCGATCGGCCAGCAGTGGTTGCCGGTCACAGTTTAGGAGAATACGTTGCCCTCTATGCAGCAGGCGTTTTTGACTTTGAAACCGGATTGCGCTTAGTCAAACGCCGCGCCGAACTCATGGACACTGCCTCCGGCGGGCAAATGGTGGCTTTGATCGGGTTCGACAGGCAGGAACTAGAACTGCAAATTCAATACAGCCGAGACGTTGTGCTGGCAAACGACAACAGCGAAGCACAAGTCGTGATTTCTGGAACGCCCGCAGCAGTAGAAGATTTGCTTGCCAAAATCAAAGTCAAACGCGCCGTTAAATTGAATGTTTCCGGTGCGTTTCACTCTCCCCTGATGGCATCAGTGGCGGCAGAGTTTCAACTAGCCTTAAAATCTGCAAGGTTTTCCGATGCTAAAATGCTGGTGCTCTCGAACTCAGAACCGTCAGCCACTACCAGCGCAGCCACTTTAAAGCAGCGGTTGACTCAGCAGATGACTAAAGGCGTGCGGTGGCGAGAAATTTCCCTGCAATTGCCGCAACAAGGAATCGATCGCGTAGTGGAAATTGGCCCGGGCAAAGTTCTCACTGGTTTGATCAAACGGACTTGTCCGGATTTAACGCTGGTAAATGTTAGTAGTGTTGCAGATTTGCCCGCTTAATCTATTTTTAGCCTGTTATTAAACGGCAGGGTTATAAAATTTAGAGTTAATTGGCCCGAAGAGTGCCGAAAAATAAATAGCACAACAGGCAAATCCGATTATTGGCTGTTGTGCAACTTGGGGATAGACGATCCAGAGAGTTAGAAAATATTAATCAAAAATCGAGAAATCGATCGACCTGACCGAAAGCATCCAGGATAGAAGCCCCCGGATTCATCCGTCCAGAAATAAAAAACCTGTATCCAATAAAGGAGCCCCCGAATTTATCCGTGGGGTCAATGCTTCAATTCTTTAATCTAAAATCTAAAATCTCAAATCGATTGACGGGGCGATCGACAAATCCTGATGTAAACTGGGCGTAAAAACCAAGCTTATCTGGTGTTTATATGAAAAAAGTCCTTTACTGGTTGATGGGCGACAAGGCAGGCAGAACCATAGTAGGTGCTTGGAACTGGATGTGGGGACTGCCCGTGGAATCCGGCGGCCAGGTGTCGGTGGCAGTAGCCGAAGAGTCGCTGCGATCGATGCAAGAATCCGTTCAAAAGCTAGCAGCAGCAGTCTCAACCCAAGTTGCAGCCTACCAGCGCGCCAAAACTAAATATGAACAAAAAGTTAGGGAAATGCAAACCGTAGAGCGCCAAGCCATCACAGCCAAGCGCCACGGCAACGAAGAAGCAGCCCGCTTGGCAATGGCGAAGGTAATTCAGACAGAACAAATCCTGCCGCAATTAGAATCCCAAGTAAAACAAGCCGAACAATACGTCAACGCTTCCAAAGACAAGCTAAATCGAGAACGGATGAAGCTGGAAGCCTACAAAACTGATATGCAAAATATGAAAGATATGGCCGAGATTAACGAAGCCCTCGGAGCCATATCCAAAGTCAACAACGACCTCAGTATTGATTCAGCTCGATCGCAATTTGAGCAAGCCAAAAACGCCGTCCACGGCCGCAATCTCCAACAGCAAGCTTTAGCAGAGCTATCTGAGAACCCCCAAGAAAGACTTCAGGCAGAATTAGAAAATATGACCTTAGATGATGAAGTTAATCGCAGGCTACAAATGTTAGACGGCTCCAACAACAAAGAACTTCCCAGCTAAGGAGAATTTTATGGCTAAGAGCGGGCCTCCCCCCATAGTTTTTATTCTGTTATTTCTGTTGCTCGCCGGTGGCGGTTGGTTCTTTTTTCTGAACAAACCAGCATCGCAAGATGTTAGTAACAATCCCCCCACTCCTATACCCGCAGGCGGTGGTGGGGCCAATCTGCCTCCCGTCGCGCCAGTAGTCGGCGGCGCTTCCCCTATTGCAGCTAGTTCCTTTGCGCTTCCAGCTTCCGTACCTGCGGGTACGGCGGTGAGAATTGACGGTTCCACTAGCATGGTGACAATCAATCAGAACCTCAAGAACGGCTTTCAAGGCAAATTTTCCGGCACCCGAGTCGATACCAAAGCGAACGGTTCTGAAAAAGGAATTCAGGATTTGGTGGCGGGAACAGCCGATATTGCAGCGGTATCGCGACCTTTGACGGCTCAAGAACAAGGTCAGGGTTTGGCTGCTGTGCCCGTTGCCCTAGATACGATCGCCCTTGTAGTCGGCATTAACAACCCGTTTAAAGGAGGTTTAACCTCCGCTCAAGTTCAAGATATCTTCAAGGGAAATGCTCAAGACTGGTCGAAAGTCGGTGGCCCGGCGGGCCCGATTAAAGTAATTAACAGACCGGCAGTTAGCGGCACTCACCAAACGTTTAAAGAACAAGTGCTCGGAGGTGGCGAGTTTGGGACTGCGCCAAATATTACCACGCTCGATCGAGATGCTACAACTCCCCTGCTGCAAGCTTTAGGCAACAACGGCATTGGCTATGCGACTTCCGCTCAAGTAGCCAATCAGAAAACTGTGCGCGTTGTTGCCGTCAACGGTGCGACGCCGGATGCTGGTAACTATCCTTACAAGCGGGAGTTATACTACGCCTACAAAAATCCTCCTAGTCAAGCAGTTAAGGATTTCTTGGGCTACGCGACTTCTTCGGAAGGACAAAGAGCTATGCTGGCGGGAAATTGAGCCTTTGCAAACGTCCGAAATTTAGGAGTTGGCCAGACTTCTGTCGGGATCTACACAAGTGATGTCCGCGCAGGCGGACTTTCTTATTGGGCTGGATAAGGTGTGCACCCTACAAACCTCAAAATACTATTCCTTTGTCATTGCTGAACTGATAGGCTAATATTCGGTGTAATTTAAAATCTCAGGTTTTCTGTGAGCAAAAGTCGCGAACCAGTCGAAAGTTTACTTCTCTACTATTTATTCAAATGGTCAATTGTCAGCCCGATGCTGCACCTGTACTTTCGGGGCCGTATCTATGGTGCAGAAAATGTTCCGACAGAAGGGCCGCTGGTGGTAGTCAGCAATCACGCCAGCGATTTTGACCCGCCGATTTTGTCTAATTGCATGAGGCGGCCCGTCGCATTTATGGCAAAGGAAGAGTTATTTAAAGTTCCTATTTTGAAGCAGGCAATTACGCTTTACGGTGCTTATCCAGTGAAGCGGGAAAGTGCAGATCGCAGTGCAATTAGATCGGCTATCAACTCTTTAGAAAATGGCTGGGCGACGGGTGTATTTTTGCAGGGAACTCGCACGCCAGACGGCAGAATTACTGAACCTAAATTAGGTGCTGCGCTGATAGCTGCCAAGGCAAAAGCGCCGCTGTTGCCTGTTAGCTTGTGGGGAACTCACGCGATTTCGTCGAAAGGTTCGGGAATGCCGCGTCCGGTGCCGCTGACGGTGCGAATTGGCAAGTTAATTGAAGCGCCCGGTTCGTCGGATCGCGAGGAGTTGGAAGCGCTGACTCAAAGATGTGCGATCGAGATAAATGCGATGCACGATTTGGGTCGCTGATTTTATAACTTTTGTTGCTGTTTTTCAGGTTATATCTACAGATAGATGAATGCTAAAGATAAAAACCGAAAAATATCAATATAAGTGATTGAAAACAAGCGCAATAATTAGGCTTGAATTAGAGTTTAATTAGACAGGAGATAAGAAGAAACATATGGTAACAAGCAATCAAACCCGCGCGTTGGGATTGTTTTCTAACCGCGAAGATGCCGAGCAAGCTCTGACAGAATTGAAATCTTCCGGGTTTCCAATGGATAAAGTTTCGGTTGTTGCGAGGGATGCAGGCGAGTCTATAGGCGAGACTGAAACGATCGCTCAGGTGGGCGATAAAAATCTAGACACAGGAGCAGGAGTGGTAGGAGACACTCTGACAAATAGTGCTTTAGCCACCTTGCTAGTGGGTCTCGGAAGTTTAGCTATTCCCGGAATCGGGCCGATGATTGCAGCCGGGACTTTCGGCGCCTCACTGGTGGCTACCGTAGCAAGCACTGGCGTCGCGGCTGCGACTTTCGGTGGAGTGGTGAAGGCATTGACGGACTTGGGAATTCCCGAAGAAACAGCTAGAATTTACACCGATCGCCTGCGCGCCGGCGATTATTTGGTGGTAGTAGATGGCGCTGAGGATGATATTAGTCGGGCTCAAGGGATTTTCAGCAGTCGGGGCATTCAAAATTGGGGCGTTTTTTAAACAAGAATTGTGCACCAAGTCTATCCCTAGGGCGATGCACACCTCACCATTGGTGAGAAGAATTAGCTCAAATTTAGTACCCGACTTTTGTGTGAAAATTAGCGCAATCGATCCTCCCTAACTTAAAAAGGGGGGATCGGAAACGGTATTTCGTATGCCGGGAAGGGGATTGAGATTCGGCTAAAACCCCAATCTAGACGTAGTTTTAGTCTTCAGTTGACATTCATTCATTGCCCACCCGTTCCCTACAAGTAAATTATTGATTTTTATCGCTCATCTTTTGATGCTGAGGCGGTGACATAAGCGACAGCTAAAGGCGAAATTTTTTCTGTAACTGCTGCGATAACTTGGCCTTCAAAGTCAGTCCAAACTCTGGGGCGATCGAACATACAAGGCTGCAAAACCCCCCACAATAAGCCATCAGAACAAAGGTGAGCGTGAATCAAAGCTCGATGTCCGAAATTTTTTGCCTCAAAATCTTTGTTGACAACTTCAGGATTCGCTGTTTCAACATCCTCAACAAAAATCGAAGGTTCAGTTCGCAAAGCTGCTGCAAACAAAGGGTCTTCTTCCCCTAAAGATTCCGGTTCTTTTTTCCATTCTGCGTCCCAAACCTCTGGAATGTTCGAGTTGCGACGCCAGCAGTAAGGTACTCGGCCCATTTGCGTTTCAGGATTGCGGAGGTAGAGAAAGACCCGATCGCAATTTAACACCTCGCCTAAAGCCGGTACCAAAGCCGAAAAAACAGCATCCGCACTCTTGCTGTCACTCAAAATTTGCTCCAGAACTTGCGGCAGAATTTGGTCGGTCATTAACTTTAGCTATTGAAGTTCATCTACTGATTTTAAACTACTGGTTCTATTCTCTTCAGTTAGGCATTGGTCATCAGCGTCTTCCCGGTGCCTTAAATCGCTATAGAAGACAAGTTTTAAAACCAGAGGGAATGGGAAAAAATTTAAAACTTGCTCAATGCTTTCCTTTGTTTATTCAATTCTGGCTTGGCTGAAGTTAGCACCCGTATAACCGGTTGTCAGCCAAAGAATAGCTCTAGCACCGTCGCGAACAGCTTTTTCCACCGGTTCGGGGGTTCGCCCAGACGGAACTGCCACAGGCTTAAAGCTAATGCCTCGACTGCCGAGCACGATTTCGCCGATAATCTGAGCTCGCCGCATATGATCGTCAGAAGTGATCAGATACACGCTCTCAATCCCTCTAGCTTTCAATTCATCTACCAGGGTAGTAAAATTTGTTACCGTATCCACCGCTCTGTAGTCTAAGTGCAGGCGATCGGACTCGATTCCCGCTTCCGAAAACACCCATTCCGCGAACTCCGGATTGCTCCCAGACGACACCCAAATCGGCAATTCAGGATACTTCTGAGCAAATTTGGCGGCAAACACCTCTCGCTCCGTAGCCCCACCTAGAACCAACAAAGCTTGGGGTCTCTGAAATTCGCTCTTAACGTGCTGATAGCCAAACCAGCACGCGATCAAAAGCCCTACTAGGAACCAAAAACTGCGTGAAGTGTTCAAACGCTTGTAACGCTGCGTGTTTGAATTGATTTTTAACCACATCTAAACCTATAAAAATTTTATGTAACTCACAAAGGAACAATAACAAAAAATACCGCACGTATAGCCCACTAACAGGAATTAAAAATTAAAATTTAAAAAAGGGTCGGGGGATCGTAGATTTTAGCTTTTAGATTTTAGATTTTAGATTGACTCTACGCTTGTGGTGGGGCTTAAACAGGTGATTTTAGATGTGAGATTTCAGATGGACTCTAGAGAGAGAGGTTCTGCGTAAGTCCTCGTCTTCAAGCAAGTATTCGTCCTTGGGCGAATTCATTACCGGATATGCAAAAAAGAGGGGCAAAACTAAGCTTCCCCCTCCTGCTTTTAATTTTTCTTGATTTTTAACGGGACTGGCCGGGTTCGAACCGGCGGCCTAGCGCTTCAGATTTGTGTGAGTTTCCCCACTCTCTGGACTATACCTTCACCATATGCTCGCAGCTTTTAGGTGGTGACCGTCTAGTCTCTAAACCTTCCTGATTTCAATATAGGCGATTGTTTAATCGCCCTGAACTCAGGCTTGGCTTGGTATTGCCTTAGAGTCATAGGAACCTACGAACTCTTTAGGTTTCACCAAATTTGACCACATTCACTCCCAGAGTTTCCTCGCAGGGTGCCCGATTCTTCAGGAGGCGCTTGCTCTATCCATCTGAGCCACAGCCCCAGTTGCTAAACCGTTTTGATTATAGCAGTTAATGTCGATTTTGAATTTTTTATTTTGGACGATTACCGATCGCCAGTTGCCAGTTTCGCAGCGATGCGGGCAAAGTTTTCTGCTGCGGTGAGTTTACCGGCACCGTAACAGGCGCGCTGCCTCCATGCGGTGACGGGGAGATGTCCGGGGGGAGCATCTTCGTTGAAGGAGAGCTCGCTGTAATATTTCCAATTTTCCTTGACTCGCCAGCCGACTCGATCGCAAAATTCAGTATAATTTGCCTCGGTACTTTCCCAAATCTGCTGCTGCACGCTCAACCCGAACCGCCCGCTGCTGTATTGTTGCCAAAGTTGGTCGATCGTGCGAAGGTCTGTAGGAGGAAAACTGTCAATATCGGCTGCACTCAGCCAGCCTTCGTCTTCCCTGACAGCTATTTGCAGCAAGATTTCCCAAGTGTGTTCGTCAGCTTTGCGCCATTTTCCGGTTTCTAATAGCTTTGTCAGTTGTCGGTAGTCCATTCCCACTTCGGAAATTGCCGGAGTTGAGTCAGGTATGGCGCCGATTTTGTCTTCCAGTCGCAGTAGAGTGCTGACAATCAATTCGGGGTTTAGTTGTTCGAGGCGGTACAGAACCCATTCTAACTGAGATTGAAGGTACGTGCGGGCGATCGCACCTTGCTGCAATTCCCCCTGCAACTCATCAAATTTAGCTAACCAATTTTGTTGATTGCGGGCCAATTCCCACATTTTTTTTGCCCACTGCAATCTAACTTCTTCTTTTTTTAAATAAGTTTTGGAAGGCTTAGCACGTTGCGGGTAGGGAGTCAAATCCCAGCCGCAAATCGAGCAAAACTCTGGTTTTTCTATGTATTCAGTACCGCACACGGGACAGTTAGACATATTGCCATAAATTCGGTTGCCAACTAATTATCTGACATCCGGTAAATTAACGATAATTCGAGTATATGGTTAGGTTGCACCCTACAATTTGAGTTAATTATAAGCGGTGATGTGCGCATTTCGCGCCAAGTTAGAGTTACTTATACCGCTCTAACAAGGCAAGCGAATAGTAAACAAACTGCCTTTGCCCAACTCTGATTTTACCTCGATCGTACCGCGGTGAGCTTCGACTATTTGGCGGCAGAGGTGCAGTCCCAAACCTGTACCGGATTTCTTGTGAGTTCCCGGGCCAAACCTTTCAAATAACTTTGCTTTTTCGGTGGGAGAAATGCCGGCGCCGGTGTCTTGGATTTCTATGATTACCCATGCCAGCGGTTGGTTTTTGAAGCTAGTATAAGCAGGTGAATTGGCAGCTTTTAAGCGGACATCTATTGAGCCGCTGTCGGTGAATTTAATCGCATTTCCGATTAAATTTGTCAGCAAGCGGTGCAGCTCCAGACGATCGCCCGGATACTTCGCAATCGGAGCACTTTCTGCACTTTCTGTCAAGTCTAAATTTACCGACAAACCTTTAGCATCGGCTAGGGGAGAGAGTTCTTCAGCTACTTCATTAATGAGCTGGCGCAAGTCCACGGGAGCGAAACTTAGGGATTTGCGACCTGCTTCGTAGCGGTAGACTTCCAGCAGCATATTTACCATCGCGATCAGGTTTTGGTTGCTGCGAACCATCGTCCCGAAAGCGTCGCGCATGGGAAGCGAAATTTCTCCCAAAGCTCCCTGCTGCATTAAACTTAGCATTCGATCGGCTGCTACGAGGGGCGTCCGCAAGTCGTGAGCGAGCCGGGAGACAAAATCTTCGCGCTGGAGGGCGATCGAATTGCGCTCGTCTACGCTGTGTTTTAGCCGCAGGAGCGATCGTACCCTCGCCAGCAGTTCGTCCATTTCGACTGGTTTGCGGATGAAATCGTCAGCTCCCATGTCCAATCCCTGGACTACGCTGGCACTGTCGTGAGCCGTGATCAGCAAAATCGGGATAAAGGGCAATTCCTTATTTTGTCTGATTCGCTTGGTGACTTCGTAACCGTCCATCCCCGGCATCATCACGTCTAGCAGTACCAAATCCGGGGCTGACTTGTCAATTTGGCTCAAGGCGGAAAAGCCGTTTTCTGCCGTGCTAATTTCGTAACCTTCTTCTTCCAGGATTGTCTGCACCAACAAAACATTATCTGGTGCGTCATCTACTACCAGAATCCGATCGGCTTTTGTGGCATTTGGAACAGATAAATAAGTCATTTAATTGTTAGCCTGGAAATAAATACTAACTTTAATCGTGCATCGGATTTATGTTTTCACATTTTTCCACTTGTTAACTCTGTCATAAGGAAGATATAAAAAAATATGTAATCTTTTTACATTTTGTCGCTCGGATGTGATATCATGTCGTACTTTATTGTCATAGTATGAACCCCGTCCCAATCCTCGGGCGGAGGTATTTCCAAATACCTGAGGGAGCGCTCGATGTGAACTTCCACAGGTCGATCGCTAGGTCGTATCGCTAAAGCCGCTTCAAAACAACTAATAGCTTTATGAAAATTTCTAGCAATATAAGCCTCCCTACCGTTGCTGTAAAGTTCCAAAAACCTAACGGTTTCCCCATCGATGGGTTCAGAAGTATTTTGCAGCAACTCGTAAATACCCACCGGCTGATTTTGGCCCTTAACCCGCACCTTGTCCAACTCTCGCACCCAAATCCCTTCGCGGCACAAACTGTATGTAAATTCGCTCAAAATGATATCGCAGCCGTACTCTTTTGTAAGCTGTTCCAATCGCGAGCTCAAATTCACCGCATCCCCGATCACCGTGTAATCCATCCGCTTTTGGGAACCAATATTTCCCGAAACCACTTCTCCAGAACTAATCCCAATTCCGAAACGAAACGGATCTTCGCCGGGGCGAGAATCATTAAACTCTTTCAAACGCCTGCGCATATCTAAAGCCGACTGAACCGCCATCCAACCGTGACTTTCCGGGGGATTCAGCGGCAGCGGCGCCCCGAACACGGCCATTAAAGCATCGCCGATAAACTTGTCTAAAGTTCCTTCGTGATGGAAAACGGCCTCCACCATCGTCTCAAAATACTCGTTCAGCAGCGATACTACCTCCGAGGCTCCCAGATTTTCGGTGAGTGTGGTGTAGCCGCGAATGTCGGAAAATAAAATAGTAACTTCTTTGCGTTCGCCTACCATCAGCGCACCTTCGCCCAAAGCCATCACTTTATCTACGACTCCAGGAGTCAGGTAGCGGTACATCGTATTTTTCATCCGCTTTTCGCGGCTGATGTCTTCGAGTACCACTAAACCGCCGCGCACCCCGCCTTCTGGATTGATCAGCGGGTTGACAGTCAAATTCAAACTGCGTTCAATTACTTTTATTCGAGAGGCCGGGAGGGGCAGCGGACAATAAGGGTGATACCGGGCTGCATTGGGCAGCGAAAATAGAGATTGGGAATTAGCTAATTCTGCCTGGGCTACTTCCTCAGTCCAGGCGCTGTTTTCGCCCCAAGCGTAATATAAATTCGGGTCAGTGCGATCGGGCACAGCCAAAATGTAGGTTTCTTCTCCTATTTCTTCTTCTGTTTTTGCTGCTGCTGTTTCTGCGGAACAACAGGTTTTTTCCACCAACAGTCCCACTGTTAAACTTTGTTCGGGAACGTAATGTCTGGCAGCATTGTGGAGACTGTCTTCGAGTCGAAATTGCAAATTATCGATCGGCACAACTTCCCAAACATAGCGGTCGATCAGTTTTTCTTCCCAAATCTGGGGATTGTGTTTGCTTTTAGCTTGATTTACCGGACAGCCCAACAATTCCAGCGCCGCTTCGTTAATCGTTACAACTCGCCCCTGTAAATCCGTGGAAATTACTGCATCGGAAAGACTTTGCAGCATATCTTTTTGATACTGCTTTTCCACCATCACGTTCTGAAACAGTTGAGAATTTTGCAGCGCCATTCCTGCTTGGGAATTAAAAGCTCGCAAAAACTCTTCGTCGGAAGTGGTGAAAGTACCTTGGTTCTTATTAATTAGCTGAGTCACCCCGATCAGCTCACCTTTAGCGTTATGCACCGGCATACACAAGACCGTCCGAGTGCGGTATCCGGTTTGCTGGTCTGTAGAGGGATCAAAGCGGGGATCGTCGTAAGCATCTGTAATATTTAGAGGTTGACCGGTCGAAGCCACGTAACCAGCAATTCCCTTATTAGCAGGAATGCGGAGATCTACCATCGTTTTGCCGTCGGCCTTGGCGACTTTTGTCCAGAGTTCGTTGGTTTCCCGATTTAACAAAAATAGCGTACTGCGATCGGCCTGCATCAAGTCGCGAGCTTGATCCATTACAGAGCGCAAAGTTGTTTCCAAGTCAAGACTTTGACCCAAAGTCGTGGTCGCTCTCAGCAGTGCGGCAACCCCTCGCTGGTTGCGGGCCACGACGTAGAAAGACTGACAGCTTTCGAGAATAATCCCGATCGAATCTGCAAAAGCCTGGAACTGCTCTTCGTCTTCCTCGCTAAAGGGGACATTGCCAGCTTTATTTAACAGTCTGACCACCGCTACGGGTTCGTGTTGGCTCTTGCTGCTAAAAATCGGCATACAGAGAATGGTTTCGATCTGGTAGCCCGGTGGTTCGTCTACTTCGGAATTAAAATGCTCGTGCGATCGAGCCGACGCGACATTTATCGATTTTCCGGTTGTTGCCACGTAGCCTAAAATGCCTGCATCCATCGGCAAACGAACTTCTAAATCTTCGCCAAGTGCATCGACTGTTTTGTGCCACAGTTGATTTTTGTTGGAGTCAACCAAAAAAATTGTTGTCCGGTCTGCTTGCAGAATTTGACCAATTTTGACAGTGAAGGCATCTAACAGTTGCTCTAAGAGAGTTTCGAGTGCTTCATTGTTAATCAGGTCCATCGCCCGGATAAATTGCTGAAATTCAGCCGTGATAAAGTCCAGCAGGCACACTAATTCAGGAACTGGCAGGCTCTTAACACGGGAGGTCAATGCCCCCATAAAATTGACTTGAGTCAGTGTAGCCAGAACGCTACCAGCATTGGAGAATGTCATGATTAACTGCTTTCTCAGAGGGGTAGACTGACCCGCAGGTCGATCGGCGCTTGATTCTGCTGCGGTACAAACGATTTAAGTTGTTTGGAAACGCGCCGACAGTCGCTTGTCGCTTTGATGAATCGTGAGCTCAACAGTGGCGCAGGCAACTTCTGTTTTTGTTACATATGCTCGATCAATCTTTTTTACAACCTCGATAATGATGAGGGTTCGTCAATTAAAGCTGAACTTGAGTTCGGAACACTGCTAGCCTGAAAATTAGCTCCCAAGCTTTCGTTCGATCGAGAGTGCAATGTGGATTTGACCCTCTGTGCTCGGCTGCTGCGCGGTGTGACTGTTTTAGCGCACTCGGCGACCGTATCCGGTTAGGTGAAGGGCGCTATGAAATCAGCGCGCAAGGCATTCCTACAGAGCTACTCATAGTTTAATGGTAAACGCAACACCACGATAGCTACGGTAATTTATGCAGCAAAAAAGTTATATCGCTCTTTGAGTAGATCCGTCCTCGCTACCCACTGACGATCGAACAGCGAAGCTAAACTGTCGGTGAGGTTTAAAGGTGCTACAGATGCTGACATTTAGGCCGCTCTGGGCATGGACTCGGCAAATACCACCGATTGATAGTAGCGCTGCAGTTGTGCGGTGGCGGCTGCCCAACCCCAGCGTTCGGCTTCTCGGCGAGCGTTTTGGCGCAGGGTTTCCCGTTCTTCGGGATTCGCAAACAGACGCTGGGTGGCGGTCAGAGATCCTCTTTCGTCGGCGGGGTCAAATAAATATCCGTTAACGCCGTCGGTGACGATATCGGGAATTCCGCCGCTGCGCGCCGCCACTACGGGCGTCCCCGCAGCCATTGCTTCTAGGAGCACTAAGCCCAGGGTTTCGGTGCGGGAGGGAAAAATGAAGGCGTCGGCCGATGCGTAAGCTGTGGCGAGTTCTTGCCCCTTGAGGTAGCCGACAAAATTAGTGGGGGTGCCGGCAAAATATTGTTCGAGGGTTTGCCGGTGCGGGCCGTCTCCGACTAAGGCGAGGCGGGCGTCGGGAATCGCTGCGAGGACTGGTTTGATGCGTTCGATTTCTTTTTCTGCACCGAGGCGGCCGACGTACAGCAGCAGGGGACTGTCGGGGTTATTTTCCGAAAGGCGCGATCGCATTTCTCGACTTGCCAATTCCGGGACAAACATTTCAGTATCTACGCCCCGCTGCCACAAATCTACCCGATCGATCCCGTGGCTTCTGAGTTCCTCCACCATTGCTGTAGAAGTACACAAATTCAATTCTGCTTGATTGTGGGCACCTTTGAGCAATTCCCACAATAAAGGTTCGAGGACTCCAAAACCGTAATGGTGCAAATATTTCGGCAAATGCGTGTGGTAAGAAGCCAAAATCGGAATGTTCAACTTTTTGCCGTAATATATACCGCCCAATCCCAAAATAGCGGGATTGACAACGTGAATAATATCCGGTTTAAACTGCTGTAATTGGCGACCGACAGCCGGAGAAGGAAGTGCCATTTTCAGTTCCGGGTACATCGGCAAAGGCAAACCCTCCACACCATAAATTCGGGCGCCTTTGTATTCTTTAATCCCGTAATCTGGAGAAAATATCAGAACTTGTTCGCCCGCGCGCTGCAAGTGATCTACAGTGTGAATCAGTCTGGTGACAATGCCGTCTATTTTCGGCAGAAAAGTTTCAGTAAAAAGAGCAATTTTCATAAAAGTAAGTTACTTAGAGAGCCGATAATCCTAGCCTCTGGGAGATGTCGGGGTCGATGACAGGATACACTGTCTCACAAGGAGTCAGTAATTGCGTGCTATCGCCTCCGTTATATTGACGCTGTTGCTGTACGAATTGGGAAATATCCTCAATTTTAACAATCCATTCTCGCGCGTAACTAGCTAAAACACTGCCGCGCAAACCGAGTTGAATTGCCCGCCGATCCATTTTCGATCCATTTGGGTGATGGTCCGGGTCCCATTGCAGCCGTACAGCCGAAATTTTAACAGCTTGTTGCCATTCTTTTTCGCTTCCATACACTGCTGCAACGAAATTAGAATGGACAGCCGATGCTAAAATTTCGTCAAAAGCCGATCGCTTCAGCCAAATAGCCAGAATTACTTCTTGTCCGGGTTTTGTTCCCCATTCCGATCGATACATCATCCACAGAAAATTGGGCTTAATCCAACTCATGCGATTCAGACTAAATTCCCCACCGAAATAACCTTGTTCCGCTGCAAAAAGACCGATCGCCGGACGGTAAGCTTGGTACACTACAACGGTATTTTCGTCAAATTGTGCCAGAATGTGACGACCTGTTTGCGGCCATTTACTTGTTTGGTTTAAGTATGGTTCGGTTCGCAGATTCATTGCCACTAATTACGATCGATATTTTTCTAACGGTAAGGTACAAACTCCGTGAATTCCAATTGATACAATTATCCCACCTAAAAGCAATCCCACAGCTTCGGGAAAGTAATTAATTCTGTGAATTTACTGCGCCGTTTTAGCATTTAAGATTTCTTTTTCTGCAACAGAAGGCTCTTGGCTAAGGAGCGCGGTAGTTTTGATTACTCGCCGTTAGTGCAACCCATTCCCGTCGGTATTAAATAATAAGCACAAACTGCACTAGCTGAAAATCCGGGCAGAACAATCAAAAGCAACCGAATAAGAATTCGACTTTTCACGGCTTTATTCCCAAAAAGCCAGCAGTAAAAACCTTATACCATTTTTCAATTAAGCGCAGAGGACGCAGAGAACACAGAGCAAAAGATAAAAAAGATAGATATGAAAAAAGTAATCTACACCGAAATTGATTCAGAACTTGCAAACATTTCTCCTCTCTTCCCTTTTTTTATCTTTCTTCGCGTCCTTCGCGCCTTCGCGGTTCGTTAAAAAATCTCTTACCCCGCAGGTAGATACCAGAACTTACTTCCAAGAAACCTTCGGCAAAATCTGATTTTTATCGACGCGGTGCTGATATTTTGTGGCAAAATTCAGCAGAGAATCGAGCAGGGAATCTGAGAGGTAGTGCGGTTGCAAGCCGAGGTCTAGCAAGTTGGTGTTTTTGGCATTGAAATAATGTTCTTCTTTCTCGACTCGGGGATTTTCGATGTTGTTGATTTCTACTTTTAATCCCATTGCCGTGCCTGCTTTTTGCACCAATGAGGCTAAGTCGCCGACGCTGAATAGTTCGGTGAATTGGTTGAAGACTCGGAATTGTCCGGCTTCGGCGGGGTTGGCGATCGCCAATTCCACGCACCGCACGGTATCCCGAATGTCTAAGAAACTGCGGGTTTGTCCGCCAGTTCCGTAAACTGTCAGAGGATGACCGATCGCAGCTTGGATGCAAAATCTGTTCAATGCTGTACCGAATACTCCGTCGTAGTCCAAACGGTTGATCAACAGTTCGTCCATGCCGGTTTCATCTGTGAGCACGCCGTAGACGACGCCCTGATTTAAGTCGGTGGCTCTTAAACCCCAGATTTTGCAAGCAAAATGGATGTTGTGGGAGTCGTGGACTTTTGACAGGTGGTAGAAACTGCCTGGTTGTTTGGGATAGGGCAGTGTATCCTTGCGGCCGTTGTGTTCGATCGTGATGTAGCCTTCTTCAATATCAATATTCGGCGTGCCGTATTCGCCCATTGTCCCCAATTTCACTAGGTGACAGTCGGGGAAATCTTCGCGGATGGCGTACAGCAGGTTGAGTGTCCCGACGACGTTATTGACTTGGGTGAGGACTGCGTGTTCGCGATCGATCATTGAGAAGGGGGCAGAACGCTGTTCGCCAAAATGGACGATCGCCTCTGGTGCAAATTTTCTCATGCTTTTGCTAAGAAAATCGTAGTTGGTGATGTCACCGACGAACAAGTCGATCGACTTGCCCGTTAAATCTTGCCATCGCTGGAGTCGTTGCTGAATCGGTGCGATGGGAGTGAGGGTGTCGCTGCACAGTTCCAGATCCCAGTGCCGCCGCACGAAGCTGTCGAGGATGCCAACTTCGTAACCCTTGTTAGAAAGGTAGAGTGCGGTTGCCCAACCGCAATAGCCATCGCCACCAATAACCAGGACTTTCATAAATCAACGGTGAATCTTGCTTGCCAATACTGGGTTAATGTACCAGGTAATGGTACATTCTGAACCTTTAATCAAGCGTGTTCGCCCAGGAGGGACTCAGTTTTTTTGCATTAAACCGGAATTTCGTCGGCGAAACTGGCGCGGCGGGTGAATTCAAAGGGGCCGGCCTGGGCTCCCCAGACGTGGGCGTCTGTTTCTGGGTCGCGTCCGCGATCGTGGCTAATAAATTTGTCTTGGTCAATCTCGAATTCGCTGTCTAGATAAGTTTTTTTGCCCTTTCTAACCACGGCACAGCCTTTTCCGGGTTCGACAAACCCTTTGAAGCTGTTGCCCGTCCACTGCGTAATAAAGGTGCAGCCCGGGAGCAGTGTCAGTTGTGCTTTTTTGATTTCTTGCAGCCGTTGCGGGTCGCGGGAAGCGCCGTAGAATTGTTCTTCGTTTTCTATGGCATAATTTTCGATGTCGATTCGATCGCCCACCGGGACTAATTTTAAAACTCGGACTCGGTACGGTACATTCAGTTCAATATCGTAGGCTTGTTCTAGGTACAAGCTGAGCCCATCCAGAACTTCGACGGGCAAAGGCCTCATGCAGACGCGGATGTGGGCGAAAAAGGGCGGGTTTTCAAAGGCTTGGGCTTGGTTGCTGAAGTCGGCGGCCATCCAGCGGCCGAGGGTAATGATATCGGTGGAATGAGTCATTTCGATTTTGGATTTTGGATTTTGGATTTTAGATTGAGGGGAGTAGAAGTTATTTTAAGGGAAATTAAGACGCGATCGCTATTAGATCCCCGACTTTTTAAAGAAGTCGGGGATCTGGGTATTTAGGCGGGCTGACTTAACTTCTCTGGCGATCGGCTATAAATATTTATAGAAATGGATTGCAAAATTACCATGAAACTAGAACCAGTCGAATTTAGGACGATCCAAGCTGTGGGTTATGACGAAACAACTTCCACCTTGGAAATTCTTTTGAATAGCGACCAGACATATCGATACTTTGAAGTTCCCAAGACTGTCTGCTTGGAATTGATGGAATCTGACTCAAAAAATAGTTATATACGTTCTGAAATCATTCATTGCTACCTACGAACAAGTTAAGAAACGGCGGCGATAAATCCGGCATTAATCTAGGATTTTTGAGCTTTTAATCGTAATTTTGGCGGTCGCACTTTCCTGACTTACAACAGCGTATTCCAGGTTTGTGAAATGTAGGGACACGGCAGTGCCGTGTCCTGGGAGGGGAAGCTCACGATACGCGGGTGTACTTCATAAATGTGGAATCTGCTGTATCTCAAACCCAGTTTTTTTCGCACTTCTGCACTCGAACTCGTACTGCCAGATTTTTATTCCTGTCGCGAAGTTTCAATGATTTTATGAAATTTTTGATTGTGGCTTCAAAAAACACTCTCAATATCTGCGATCGCCACCAATACCGCTACAGGTTTTGCTTCAAATCCGGCGATCGCAGGTTCACGACCTAAGTTTCTCACATAATCTGCTAGCGAAGATTGAGTATCCGGCGATCGCTGTCGAACCGGAGATTTTTTAATTTTAGAAACAAAGTAAAACGATCGCGGATTTGCGATCGTCCCAAGGGTATGAGAATTATTGGATGGGATGTCTACTCGCGCTTAGGCTTGCTCTGACGATTTGACAGATAAGCGATCGCAAATAAAGCAAATCCAATCAATGCAAAGGAGAAAATAGTTGTCAGAGTACCCAAAGCGTATAGGGCAGGAGAAGTGACGTTGGTAGTCATTCCAAAGATTTCTAGGGGCAGGGTATTAGTGTCTCCCGACGCCAGAGAAGTGCGCGTGAATTCATCGTAGGACAAGGTAAAACTCAGGAACGCCACCCCAATCACACTAGAGGCAATCAGAGGAAAAACAATTTGCCAAAATGTGGTGGTATCGTTTGCACCCAAGTCGCGGGAAGCTTCTTCATAAGCTGGATTAAACCGCCCGAAAATCCCCAGCATAATTAAGAACGCAAACGGTATAGTCCAGGTAAGATGCGCTCCTAACGCTGAGGTATACCAGGCATTTCCTAAACCGGCTAAGTTGAACACAACCGCAATCCCTAACGAAATCAAAATACTGGGAACAATCAGGCTAGAAATGGTGAGGTAAAAAATCCAATTCGCTCCTTTAAAGCGGCTGCGAAACGCCATCCCTGACATGACGCTGGTGATGACGGTCAACACCATCACAATCAATCCCAACCAGAGCGATCGCCAGAAGGCATCGGTAAAGTTGCCTACCCGTTGTTCTTCAAATACCGATTGCATCCACATCAAGCTAAACCCTTTCATGGGAAAGGTTAAATTGCCTTCAGGGCCTTGCAGTGACAGGATAAAAACGGCTGACATCGGGCCGTACAGAAACAAAACAAACAGTCCAAAGAAGGCAGCCAGAAAGTAATAGGATAGCGGGCGTTTTTTCCCTTCCATAATTCCTCTACAGTTCTTTACGAATATCGACAACGCGCAAAATAGCAGACACCAAAATTAAGGTAACAATCAGCAGAATCACTGCATTCGCGGCCGCGAGGGGATATTGCAAACTGCCGATCTGGTTTTTAATCAAGTTTCCTACCGAGGCAACCTGTCCGCCGCCCATCAGGCGTACCGTGGCGAACTCTCCCATCACCAACGTGACGATAAAAATAGTGCCGATCGCAATTCCCGATGCCGACAGCGGCAAAATAATTTCTTGCTGAATTTGAAAGGGCGAAGCGCCTGCATCTTCAGCCGCAGAAACCAGCGCTCGATCGATTCGCATCATGCTGTTGAAAATCGGTGCCACCATAAACAGGGCATAGAGATGCACCATCGCTAATATCACCGAAAAGTCGGAGAACAGAAACATTTCAATAGGCTTATCGGTGAGGTGCAATCCCATCAATGCCTGGTTGAGCAGCCCTTCCCGTCCTAAAAATGGAATCCAGGAAATCATCCGAATAATATTCGATGTCAGGAATGGAACAGTGCAAATCAAAAACAGAATCGTTTGCCATTTTGAATTCTGTATGTGAAACGATAGAAAGTAGGCAACCGGATAACTAATCAGCAAACAAATCAACCACACAATTGCCGCAAACTTAAACGTATTGAGATAAGTTGCGACTGTGACTTTGGAGGTAAAGACCGTGATGTAATTCGCCAGCGTAAAGCCGGGAACCATCGAATATCCGTTGAAGTTCCAGAAGCTGACGGTGATAATTGCCGCGATCGGCAATACCAAAAATAGCAGCAGCACCAGCGTTTGCGGTGATACCAACAGGTAGGGTTGAAGTGCTTTCCAGTTGAACGGCTTGGCTCGACTGGGACGGACTGGCGGTGAAGATGTTGGGAGATTTTGAGTTGCTTTCATGGCTAACTCCAGGTTAGGTATAGGGTTGGTGAGAAAGCTTCTGAGAGAGCTAGAAATTGAAAGTGCTAGAAACTGAAGCTGGTTCTAATTACACCGATGAACACCGTATCGTTTCGACTATTGTGGTCGGGATTTGTAATCATTACCAGACCGGGTGTAACCGCAATATAGTCATTGATTTGATACCTATAGAATGCATCCACCATGAAAGAGGTGCTTCTATCCTCAAACAAACCAACATCGTTGCTGGTGACTTTAGAAGGCATACCCAACGTAATGCCGCCTAAGTTGCCTTCTTTAAATACATCGGGAAAAGCCAGCGCGATCGCCCAGGATTGAACGGTGGCATCGGCACCTTTCGTCACCCCCGACTTAGAAGTCGTGTTGGCCAGATAGTACCAGCCACTCAGGATAAATTTAGGACTGAAGGCATACTGTGCTTCTATTCCGTAGCCATGCGTCAGGGCGTTATCTGTTCCAAAGGGTTGAGTGGCATTTTTGCTGCCAAAGTACCCTCCTGCGGGTGCATTGATGTTGCCATCGTCGTAGGCGTTCAGGTAAGTGAAGGCAATGGCTGCCTGAGACGTGGGTCGAAATGTGACCTGAGCCAACGCACCGTAGGGGCCGTTGAACAATCCTTGTCCCTGACTGGGATTGTTGGCTGTCGGGGTTCCTGCCAAATAACCGCCGCCAATGTTGATTTTGTCGGTGAGGTTGTAGTTAAAGCCCGCCCCAGAAAGCCCGCTGGGAAAGTAAATGGGACTGCGCAGGGCAAATCCAGTCAGCACCGTATCGTAATCGCCGTCTAACGGGTGCAATGTCGGGACGAATAAATCCAGAAAGCCTATGGCTTCTAAGAAAAAGGTGCCCCGATCGCCCAACGGAAAGCGATACTCGAGCTGGTTAACTCTCAGCGAATTACCGCCGCCATCCTGAAACGCCAGATTCGCCATTCTTGTGCCAGTCGCATCGGCAAAACTCGGCGTATTGCCGGCTTGCAGTCGGATAATCAGCTTATCTTTGCCCGTGAAGCTGCTGGTCAGAATCAGACGCACCCGATCGGAGAAAGTTGTGCCATCGTCCACATCTCGCCCCGAACCATCAGCCTTTTTGTCCGCGCCAAAGGCATTTACCAAGTTGAACAAAACATACCCATTCAGTTTGGTTGTAGTCGAGAACTGATTGCTTTCTAGATTTGCAGTGCGGGCTTCCAACGTATCGACTCGCCCCCGCAGGGTTGCTAGTTCAGCGGCAAATTCTTCTTGCAGCTTTTGCAGAATTGCTAGGTCTTCTTTGTTCGCCAAGTTGGCGGTGCCAGTGGTAATCAGTTCATTCACCCGGTCTAGACAGGCGTTTAAGCCAGCGGCGAACTCGAAGCGCGTCAGGGCGCGGTTGCCTCGATAGGTTCCATCGGGATAACCAGCGATGCAACCATAGCGCTCGACCAGGGATTGCAATGCCTGAAAAGCCCAATCTGTCGGCTTGACATCTGAAAGCTGGGAAACCGATGTTACTTGACCTTTAAGGCTGTTTTCCAGCGCATAGTCCTGAATCTGTTGCTGGGAATCAGCCGTACCGTTACCCGCTGATGGCGCGGGTGAAGGAACCTCAGCGGTTTGGGCTTCGCTGTTTTGAGCCAGCAGCCCCTGCTGGGGGACGATCGGCGACTCGGCAGAGTGGGGGTTGTTGTCTGCTACCGAAAGGGGACGATCGCGCAATAATGACGCTTCAGGCAGCGATTCAGTCGCCCTCGCCACATTTGGGGAAGCAGCCGTACCGTTATCCGCTGATGGCGCGGGTGCAGAAACCTCAGCAGTTTGGGCCTCGCTGTTTTGAAGCAGCAGGCTTTGTTCTGGGACGATCGGCGACTCAGCAGACTGGGGGAGATGGTCGGGGGCGATCGACTCCACGTTATGGAGCGATGGCGATTCTGGCAGCGATTCAGTCGCCCTCGCCGCTTGTGGGGAAGCAGCCGTACCGTTCTCCGCTGATGGCGCGGGTGCAGAAACCTCAGCAGTTGGGGCCTCGCTGTTTTGAGGCAGCAGGCTTTGTTCTGGGACAATCGGCGACTCAGCAGACTGGGGGAGATGGTCGGGGGCGATCGACTCCACGTTATGGAGCGAGCGCGATTCTGGCAGCGATTCAGTCGCCCTCGCCGCTTGAGCAAACAGCAGCAGCAATCCAAAGACAATCGAACCGCGTCCCAGGACGCTTTTGAATAACACCAACATCTTCAACTCCTCACCACTATGAAACACATTTCAACGGAATAGTCGCGCAAAGCTAACTGCGAAGGCTCGGGTTTTAGGTTCTAGGTGAGCGTTGTGAAAGACTCTGCTACCGATCGTCGGCCGTGCGATCGCCTCAAAGCCCAGCACCCGAAACCTGACACACAATCCCGATCGAGCGGTTTAAGATGCGACAAACTCGTTCCACTTCTGAACCAAGTAGGTTTGCTCTTGCATCACTGAGTTCCAGCAAACGATATTGGCAAAGCGTTCCTGAAAGGAACCACCATCTCGCACTGCGCCCTTCGATTCAATCTTTTTCCCAAAGGGATCGATGATGTCTGCTGTCGCGGGCTTGCCTTCGTACCAGAAATCCCACTCCTCCGGCTTCATAAACTTGCGGGCGGTTTCTGGTGCGGCACTGTAATACCCCTGGCGAGCTAAAAAGGCTCCCATCCAACCATCCAACATCCAGTTGAGATACTCGTAGGCGGCATCCAGAGCAATACCCTGTAGGTTTTTAGAGAGTCCAATGCCACCGCCCCAGCCGCGATACCCTTCCTTGAGTGGGGCATAGACACAGTTAATTCCCCGTGCTTTCACAGCAGTCACCGCAGGCGACCACATCGATTGCAGCGCCACTTCCCCAGATGACATCAGGTTGACGGACTCATCAAAGTTTTTCCAAAAAGCCCGGAACTGCCCATCCTTCTTGAGTTCGATCAGCTTGGCTGTGACTTGATCGAGTTCTTCTTTGGTCATGTTGCCCTTGTCGCCGAACTTCATGATGCCTGCTGCTTCTAATACCATTGCCGCATCCATAATCCCGATCGACGGAATATCCAGCAGTGCTGTTTTGCCTTTGTATTTCGGATCGAGCAGTTCTGCCCAGGATTCAATTTTCTTGCCAGTCAGGTCAGGTCGGTAGCCCAAACTATCAGCATTGTATTGAAACGGAATCAACGTTGCCCAATCCGTAGGCGTGGGTGAAAACTCTTTCGAGTCCTTACTTTTGACATACATTACTTTGAAGGGAGCTGTACCCTGGGAATTGTTCACCTTCGCACCTTCGGCAAACTTACCAGTGGTGAAATAGGAAACAATTTTGTCCCAATTTTTGATTTTCTTCACCTCAAGTGCTTGCAGATTCCCGGATGGAAACACCAATGGCAAACTGAAATATTCCCCATCAAAAATGTCGTATTGCTTGGGCTGAGTAATCGCAATTTGATTGTTTTCTTCTGTGCCGAGCGCCCGCAGTTGGATTTTGAAGCCTAAATCCTTTTCGGCTTGAGCTTTAATTTCTTTACTTTGAGCGGCTCCAGTACCAATCAACCGCAGGGTGACATCTTTAATTGAATTGGTAATCACCCCTGGTGCAGTCCCGGTCGTGGCTTCTTTCTTGGGACTGCAACTTGCTGCGGCAACCATTGCTCCTGCAGCTAGTCCGGTTCTAATAACTTGACGGCGACCGATCTTTGACATAGCTATTGATCCTCACAAAACACGATAAATCTAACTAAAAAAAGTCTGCGAAGCAGCAAACAGGAAAGTCCTGGACGGACGGGTCAAGAAACCGGGTTTTTCACCGAATCTGCGGTCTGCAATGCGTCTTTTCGTCCATCAAACCCGGTTTCTAAACACTCGTGCGTAAGTCCTACAGGATTATTCATCGGGTGTGAGAAGACATCTATTGAATGCGGTTCTAATAGGGCAGAAAAACGCAATCATCTTTTGACCAACTGAGGACAACTAACTGCCCTTCGCTCAGGGAATTACGGTTCCAGTCATTCGTGCGAACTTTATAGAGCAGTTCTTGTCCGGTTGCTTCCGCCATTAACGAAACTCGCGTCACATATCCGGTCATTTCTACGGCGGTGATTCGGGCGACAATCTGGTTTCCTGACAGGGTTGATGTGACTGGAACATCCGGGTTGTAAGCTTCCACGTGGAGCAAGTCAGGACGAACCGAACAAGCGGCTTCTGTACCAACAGGGCTGGAGTATCCTCGGCAGTAAAGGACACCGAAACCCTCTACTTCTAACTGCACTACATCCAACTCACCGTCACCGATCGCATTTTTCACTTTGCCGCTGAAGATATTGTTGTCGCCCATGAACTTGGCAACAAACTGAGAGCCGGGACGATCGTACAATTCGTCTGGAGTGGCAATTTGATCCAGCCGCCCGTGGGTCATCACGACCACCATGTCAGACAGGGAAAAGGCTTCTTCAACGTGGTGTGTCACCTGAATAAAGGTCAAGCCGAATTGCTTTTGAATTTTGCGGAGTTCGGTTCGCATCCTCACCCGCAGGTTTTCATCAAGTGCGCTGAGGGGTTCATCCAGCATTAGCACTTGGGGGCGGGTGACGAGCGCTCGTGCCAGGGCAATCCGCTGTTGCTGTCCGCCGCTGAGTTGGGTCGGTTTGCGATCGGCCGTGTGGGTCAGACCAATCATTTCCAGGATCTCTCCTACCCGGACACGACGTTCTGCATCCGGCACGTTCTGCATTTTCAGACCAAATTCAATGTTTTCCCAAATGGTTTTGTGAGGAAACAGGGCGTAGCTTTGGAACATCATGGAGGTGTTGCGTTTGGCTGCTGGCAAATCGTTGACGCGCTTGTCGCCGATCAGAACATCTCCGCTGCTGATGTCTTCGTGTCCGGCAATCATTCTCAGAACGGTCGTTTTACCGCAACCGCTGGGGCCGAGAAGACAGCAGTATTTGCCTGCGGGAATATCGAGGGTGATGTTTTCAACGGCTGTCACAGAACCGTATTTTTTAGTGACAGAGCGTAGAGATACCCCAGCGGCGGCTTGCGCCAAAGCTTGTTGAATATCGGTGGCAGAAGATGGGATAATTCTATTTACTCCAACGGTTTTTCTTCCGGTGTCAATTTGCATGGTTGCTCCTGCATGAAAAGAAATGGGTGTTATGAAACTTGATGAATGAGAGTGAAGAAGATATCTGAATGCTTTAACCTAGTTGGAACTGTGCCTCACGAGGGTTTACCAACTAACCTCTGCTGGTTGGTCAATACGAGCTTGGGTGATTTCTCGTTAAGCTGAATAGTCAACTATATAGACCCAAAGAAGTTTCAAAAACGGGCATGAAAGATACAATCTGTAAACTACTGCTTTGCCAAGGGAGCTTGACCAAGTAGTCTGAAATAACTCTGACTTGTGAGATTTGGTTTGGTGAAATGCTAGATTGCGGACGATGGTTGTATACAGTACACGACTTGAAATATCAAAAAAGTGTTTATAGATACTATTGGGCGATTTCGATCGAGAGCGTGGAGACAATGAGGGCGATCGCATCAGGCTCAATGGATTTGTATAACTGATATCAAATCCGGTGGTCTTGAAATTATGTAGTGGGAACGTCCCCAATAGCGATTTGGTTAGTTTGCTGTGGACGCTCGTACTGATATCATCTAAATATATTATTCCGATACAACCTGAAATGATATGACTTCAGAGAGTTATAAATTTTAGTAAAGAATAATCGGCGATCGCTCCTTCGTCCTCAAGGCGAATAAACCTCAGATTTAGCGTTATTCTCAAGATATTGCTGATAAGCTGCCTCATCTCCTCCAAACGAGTCGATCGAAATGCGAGCACTCGGAACTGGCATTTCTAGGACTAGGTTTAGGTGCGTACTGACAATAACAGACAGCAATCAAATCGTAGTTGCTTCCTAGTGCCGCAGTTGGGTATTGTTCAACCCTGACAACTTCCCAATCTCCGACTCGGTAGTGAGTATCCCTATCGGGGAATTGCGGATCGTCGAACTATTCAATCCGGTAAAACTCGTCGGGACGATTCCCTGGTTGAGGTAGGGGTTCGTCAGAGGAATCATAATACTCGCAGAGAATATCAGTTGTTGCCCCTGTATGAGCCAACATTCTATTTTCCCAGCCTTTTGCTGACATCAATTGAGCCTTAAAAAAGATATATTTTCGCATAATTAATCTTCATCCTCGTCTTCTATATAATTGGAAAATCGAGCGATTTTAGATTTTAGATTGAAGCATCAACCAAATTACTTTTTTTCTAAAATTAAATTAGAAAATTCTAGCATCAACTTCTATGAAACAAAAAATATTTGCGCCGTCAATCCACAGATTTAATCAGAGATTTTTGGCGCAAATACTTTGTCGAAATGATACTTTTGCCAGAGATTAAATACTCTGGTTCAGACATCTAAATTAGCAAATTAGATGAGTTTGACAGCCCGCAGACCAAACATCAGCACTGTCGCCAAGCCGATCGCGCCGCCAAAAATCCCAAAATAAGTTATTGCTCCGCTAAGAGTCATTGCAATTTCTCCAAAACAATCAATAAAAAGACCTATAAGAACTATAATCTAAAATCTAATATCTAAATTAGATAAATATGCAATCGATAATTAAAGTTGACTTGGGGCCACAATCTTACAATGTTTGCGTGCGATCGGGCGGTTTAGACGAACTCGGCAGTCTGATGGGCGATCTAAGTTTGGGCAAAAAAGTGCTGCTGGTGTCGAATCAGTCGATTTTTCGGCAGTACGGCGAAAGAGCAACAGCAGCCCTCGAATCAGCAGGTCTGGAAGTCGGTAGCTGCATTTTACCACCGGGAGAACAGTACAAAACTTTAAATTCGGTACAGAAGATTTACGGTGCGGCTTTGGAAAACCGTTTAGAACGTTCCTCGACAATGGTGGCTTTGGGCGGCGGGGTGGTGGGCGATATGACGGGTTTTGCTGCGGCGACTTGGCTGCGGGGAATTAATGTCGTGCAAGTTCCGACTTCGCTGCTGGCGATGGTTGATGCTTCTATTGGCGGCAAAACGGGGGTAAATCATCCTTTGGGGAAGAATTTAATCGGGGCTTTTCACCAGCCGCGCTTGGTTTTGATTGACCCGGATGTACTCAAAACTCTGCCGGCGAGGGAGTTTCGTTCGGCGATGGCGGAAGTCATCAAGTACGGGGTGATTTGGGATGCCGAACTTTTCGGGAAGTTGGAGAAGTGCAAGCGTTTGGATCAAATGCGCTATGTGAAGGCGGATTTGTTGGCAGAAATTTTGAGTAGGTCTTGCCAAGCTAAGGCTGAGGTGGTCAGCAAAGACGAGAAGGAATCGGGTTTGCGGGCGATTTTGAATTACGGACATACCATCGGTCATGCTGTGGAAAGTTTGACCAATTACAAGGTGATCAATCACGGGGAAGGAGTGGCAATCGGCATGGCTGCGTCAAGCCGATTGGCTGTGGAGTTGGGAATGTGGGATGCTGAGTGCGATCGCCGCCAGTCTGCTTTGATTGAAAAAGCGGGTTTACCTGCCAAATTGCCGGCGGGTGTCGATGTTGAGGAAATTTTGCATACTTTGCAACTCGATAAAAAGGTGCAGGATGGCAAGGTGCGGTTTGTGCTGCCGGTGCGCTTGGGTGAGGCTGCTGTGAGCGATCGGGTGGATGGGGATTTGATTATACAAGTTTTGAAGGAAATGCTTTAAATTCTCGTTTTTGGGGGTGTTTAACCGCCGCTGAACGCTGATTAACGCCGATCGCCTATGGTGTTTTTTGTTTCAATGTCCGATCGGCGGTTGAGTTTAGGAGCCGCTCGACGCCGAATTCATTTCCTCCAAAATTTTATCTACTCTGTTAGCAGCTTGAGTTCTACCTTGCTTGATAAATAACTCCTTAGCTTTTTTGAGGCTGGCTACTGCCTCCGCTTGGTTTTCCTTGTCTCCTTGCTGGTACAAACCGACTCCTAAATTGTTTAAAGCATCGGGATATTGATCGTTAATTTTAACTGCTTGTCTCCACTGAACAATTGCCTCGGGCAACTGCCCCTGACTTGCCATCGCCACGCCTAAATCGTTGTGAGCTTTGGCGTGTTCCGGGTTGACTTCAATTGCTTTTTGGAATAGAACGATCGCATCGCTCATTTTACCTTGCCCCGACAGCATACTTCCCAACTTGTAATAAGCATCCGCTTGTTTAGGATAGCGAGCGATTAGTTGCCGGTACAAAGCTTCGGCATTGACAGCATTTCCTTGACCGTAAAGGTCGTTGGCAGTTCTCAAACCCACTGTGTAGCCTTTACCTACAACTTCGCACTTTTTCTCGGAGTTGCCTTGCTGCTTGCAAATCCTGAGTTCGTCTCCCTTCATCTCGTAGGATAGAACTTCCCGAACAGCAGGGCCTCGGCGCGGTGGTTGCAAGTTCTGCGACTGCAAGTTTTGCGATAGTTGCAGGGCGATTGTCTCAGCTTGTGCCGGTTGGGCCGCTGCGGCATTGCAGATTCCTGCACCCACCAAAAGGCTTGGGGCAATCCACCTCAAAGGTTTGAACAAGCGAAACTCTCGATCGTTTTTCATGTCTTTTGTGGAAACGTGTTGTTGATATCCTGGGTTTCACTAGCGCCGTAAGAATCGGAGCAGAGGGCGGGCCCACCAGATGAAATAGTTTTAGTTATTAACAGTCGAGATATTTTAGCACTGTGTAGCCGAGTTTGAGTTAAATTAGAGTAGAATTCCGATCTATTCTCAGTCAACCTTAGCAGGAAAATAGAAATGGGGCAGTCTATTCTTACCATGCTCTTTGCGCTCATCGTCGGCTACGCTGTTAACTCCAGCGTCAAAATAGTCAGCGGTGGCGACGAAGCTTTAGTGGAACGTTTGGGTCAATACAAGCGCACCCTCAAGCCAGGATTCCACTTTATCAGTCCCCTGGTCGAAAAAGTCGTCTGCGTGGACACAAGCCGTGAAAGAGTTTTAGACATTAAACCTCAGTCAGCAATCACGGGAGATAATGTGGCTCTAGAAGTCGATGCCGTTGTGTATTGGCGGGTTGTGAATTTACAGAAAGCTTATTATGGAATCGATCAAATTGAAAATGCGATCGCCAACTTAGTTTTAACGACGTTTCGCGCTGAAATTGGTCGATTGCCAATGCAAGACATCTTGGGTTCCCGAGATGACATGAATAAAAAGTTACTCAAGAAGTTGGACGAAGCTACCGAAACTTGGGGTGTCAAAGTAATTCGGGTGGAAATTCAAAGCATCACACCTCCGAAAAGGGTGCAAGAAGCTATGGAATTGGAGCGCGCTACTAAGAGCGAGTGGCAAGCTATGGTCAATAAGGCGATCGGCACTAAGGAGTACATGAGGCTCTTAGTTGAAGCTTTAGATTCCCATCCGAATAGTAAGCAAGTTTTGAATTACTTAGTAACCGAAAAATACTTAGATGCTCAACAAAAATTGGGTGAAAGCGACAATGCCAAAATTCTGTTTATGGACCCGAGAAATATGTCAGAGGCCCTCAACAATTTGATGGAGTCTATCCCTGATGTCCCTCCGGGAGATGGCGGCGGGGAAATGAAAGTTATCGATACTCAAACTACTCAAGACTGATATCGGAAGATGGCGTCGGCTACCTGAGAGACATCGCGCATTTCTCTGACATCGTGAACGCGCAATATATCTGCTGAATTTGCGATCGCACCTGTACAAGCCGCCGCTGTCCCCCAAATTCTTTGTTTCGCTTCTGGCTGATTCAAAATGTGACCGATGAAGCTTTTTCGCGATACTCCGACTAAAATTGGACAGTTTAAAACACGGAATTTGCGCAACTGGCGCAGAATTGCCAAGTTTTGATTGTAATTCTTAGCAAAGCCAATACCGGGGTCGATAATTATTTGAGATTTGTTAATCCCCGCAGCAACTGCAGCCGCAATTCTACTCTCTAAAAATTCCCTAATTTCCCCAATTAAATCCCGATAATCTGTCAGTTGTTGCATCGTCTGGGGATTCCCCCGAATGTGCATCAAAATTATTGGAACTTTTAACTTAGCAACGGTTGACAGCATTTCTGAGTCAAAAGTTGCTCCAGAAATATCGTTAATTATATCAGCTCCCGCCTCAACCGTAGCTTTCGCAACCTGCGCTCTGGTAGTATCGACCGAAATAGGAACTGAGCCAAAAATATCGGTTTTTTGCCGCAGTATCTGTACGAGAGGTATAACGCGATCGATCTCCTCTGCTAAAGATATTTCCGGTGCACCGGGCCGAGTAGATTGACCGCCAATATCAATAAGATCTACCCCCGATTTTACCATATTTTCCGCTTGCAATAAAGCAGATTCTATAGTATTGAAATCTCCGCCGTCGCTAAAACTGTCAGGGGTAACATTCAAAACGCCCATTAAATAAGTGCGTTTTCCCCACTCGAAAGCTTTGTTTCTAATGGTTAATTTGCGATCGGTCATGAGTTCTTCTAAATCGCTCTATTTGAAAATATAACAGATAACTTTTAGGGGCTGGTTTAGCAAAAAGTCTCTGCCTCTCCCTGAATAATTTTTGTACAAAACCCGCCCTTCCCAGGAGTTTGAGAGACGAAGATTTCGTACAAAGTCGATCGCCCAACTATCCGAGTCAGGGCGGGTAAGAACACAAATTTAAGCAACTGCCGACAAATTTTTGGCGTTATCACCTGCCCCTACTTCAATTTTCACAACTTGTAATTGACAATTCGAGCAAAACTCGCAGCTTCCAAACTCGCACCGCCTACCAGAACGCCGTCAATCTCAGGCATGACCATAACTTCATCAATATTCTCCGGTTTAACAGAGCCACCGTACTGAATTGGCACGCCAGGATTAGTCAATTTACTGCGAATCAAACCAATAACTCGGTTAGCTTCCTTAGTTTCGCAAGTATCGCCAGTGCCGATCGCCCAAATAGGCTCGTAAGCAATTACCAATTTCTGCTGGTCAACACCAACCAAATCTTTTTCCAACTGAGAAAAAATGTGAGATTCAGTTTCCCCTGCATCTCGCTGTTGCTTGGTTTCCCCAACGCACAGAATCGGAATTAAATCGTATTTCTGAGCAGCTTTCAGCCGCAAATTCACCGTTTCGTCAGTTTCCCCAAAATATTGGCGCCGCTCGCTGTGCCCTACGATGACATAGCGCACACCAAGTTCACTAAGCATTGGCCCGGAAATTTCCCCAGTAAAAGCTCCAGACTCTTGCCAGTGAACGTTCTGAGCACCGAGTCTGATCCGGCTGCCGTGCAAATTTTTCGAGAGGACAGCCAAGGAAGTGAAGGGAACGCAAAGCACGACTTCCCGTTCCTCTGGGGTTTCCGTCAGGCAGGACATGAATCCTTGAAGAAACTCTAGGGATTCTGCCCTAGTTTTGTACATTTTCCAGTTGCCAGCTATAACTATGTTGCGCACTATTTCTTTAAGTCCTTGTCCTTACAACGCAATTAATAGTCTAAAGCTTTAGCGTACCTTTCGATCCCTTATTGCCCAAACTCGATGCGAGCTTGCTCCACTAAGTCAACTGTGACAACTTCGGTTTCGGCTTCGCGGGCCAAGTTCTCGATGCGCACGCGAGCTTGTCCCCGGACAAAATAGGGAATATTTTTCAGCTTCGCCTTGGCTTCTGGCGTCCATTTGAGATCGTCGGAAAATTCGGAATCGGACATGGCGTATTGAGCGATCGACTACAAGCCTTTATTGATCTGGCTTTGATGGAAAGCCTAGATGTATTAAATTTACCACGAGTTGCGATCGGGCCACACTTTCTTACTCTGCCTTAAATTGCTTGCCTAAAATAGCGGACGCTTCTTGTAAAAGCTGATTCTGCTCTTGTCGAATTGCCTCCAACCTTGCCATGCCCAAGATAGCTTGCAAGTAACTGATGAACTCTCCATCGTGTAACACTCTAAACCTTCGTTTAGCAGCAACTCTCTCAACCGGGCGGATGGCCGGGTCGCGTCCAATCAGTAGCCTCAGACTCGTCAGGGCTTTCATACCTTAGCAATTTTTTGATAGAATTTTCACTATCCTTGGGCTTCAAATATAATGTGCATTCTCTACTCACATCTTCTTCATTAATCTGATTTTGCTGACACCATTTTCTAATAGCAACATCAGCCAACTCTTCTACTATATTCGCCTCTACTAAAGCAACTTCAGTTTCAGGAGTACATTCAATTAAATTTAGAATATGCTCAGGTGAAGGAGAGCGCAAGTTGTCTTTTTGTCCATCGTATAATACTATTTTATAGTCATCATTCTGTTTCAAAAGAATATATATAAGAATATATTCACCTGAATAATTTAAAGCACTAACCAAATCACTTTCGAGACTTTCCGCATGAGCGCGATGGAAATGTAGTTTACGAGTATGTTGATAATAACGAGAAACGTCTTTATCATCGGCATTCTCAAGAGTTAAAATTCCCTTTTTAACTTTAGTATCCGAAGCAAAATCTGGCATATTAATTAATTGGTTATCATCTGATGTTAAAACAGGCAAATCAGTTAATTTACGAGATTCTTCATGGCGTTGCATTAACTTATCCCAACGTTTACCTATATCTACAAATTCATCTTGTAATTCTTTGGTCTCTGTAAGAATTGGAATGAAAGTATATATTCTTACAGTCCGAAAATCATCCCAAAGTCTTAAAATTCTTCCGGCTCTTTGAATCGGCTCAATAGGAGTCCATGCTATGTCATAATTAACTACAACTGAGGCATCCTGCATATTAACGCCAATGCCATAATTATCAGTAGTGATAAATACATCATAAGTATCTTCACCATTTGGAGAAGTATTATTAGCAATGGGGGCAAACTTTTCAATTGCTTTTTCTACTTTATTTAAAGTTTTTGGTTGATATTTAGTATCTTTATTTTTTTCAATCGTGCTAAATATTCTTAAAAATGGCTTTAACAATTTAATTGTTTCTTCTAAATAAGAAGCAGTAGGATAACGTTCACAAAAAATCACTAATTTTTCTTGAGGACAGTGAAAATCTATAATCTTCAGCAAATTTTGGAGTTTTTTATCTTGTTGTGGTTCGGATTTATCTAGCTTACTAATAATTGGATTTAAAACTTCTTGACGTTCTTCTTTTGAAATCAAAAATTCAGACTTCTCCAAAATAAATGCTTTTTCTCCTCCAGGGGTATCGACAACACTTTCTAAACTTTCTTTTAATGCTAAAGGAGAACTTGCCCAGCTTGTCTTGATCTGAGTAACAAAACTTTTACGATTTATAGGATGAGATGTATCGAAATAACCTTGAGTGATTACTGAACTTAACTCAGATTCTAGTGCTACAGGAAAAGAAATAGTGTAAAGGTAAACATCAGGAAAATATTTTTTTTGTTCTCCAAAATTAATATAACGTCCTTTTTTATCTAATTGACCATAATATTTAGCAACGTGGGGAGTTGTTAATTGGTGAGCAACAGGTAATTGTGTGAATTGACTTGATTCTTCAATTTTCCAAGCACGAGCATTATCAAAAAACTGCGGAAATAAAACATCGGGTTTGGCAGTGTGAGGTAATAAATGAAGTTGAACATTAATATTATCAATGTCTGTGGCGTAAGGTGAACCTGTTAATAATAAAACTTTAACTCTTTCCGGGATTCCAAATTCATTAACAACTTCATTGATTCTAGTGAATGCTTTTCTTTCTCTTCTTTTTTCAATTTTAGAATATTTATTTCCAAATTGATCGGGATAACGCTTTCTTAGCTTATGACTTTCATCAAATATTAATAAATAACGTCCTTTTCCTGCTTTAATATTATTAATGAAGTCCTCCCAACTATCGAGATCAATTGCTTCACTTGAATCTTTTTTATCTAAAATTTCCAGATTAAAATAATCAGCATATATACTAGCATCTCGCATTTCATTATGCCAACTCTTCTTAACAGGATTAGGACAAATAATAACTACTTTATCAATAAAATCTTCTGATTTTAATTGAACCGCAATTAAAGTTCCCATCACAGTTTTACCTAGTCCTGTTGAAGCAACTAGCATTGAGCCACCATGTTCATAAATTTGGCTTAATGTTAAAGAAATCATATCTTGTTGATAAATGAGAGGCTTTTTAGTATAAGTAGTTTTAACTGGTTTAATTTGCTCTAAAGTTAAGAGTGTTTTTAGATAAATATCCCAAGGTGTAGCAAATTCTAACCATTTCAACAAGATTTCTAGCAGGTCTTGGGTTAAATCTTGAGCATCGTTAAAATGGCAATCGAATTCCTGAATTAAAGCTATTACTTCAGATTTTTCAGTAATAATATTTCCGCCTTCGACTTGCTCCATGAGTCCTTTTCCAGTTAAATTTGAGGAGGTTTGAATAGCAGCTTTTTCATCATAAATATAAAGCTTGTTATGGTGGTCTTTTACCCTAGCATCAACAATTTCAAATTGATTAGACTGTATTTTTTGCACAAGGTCACGAACCGATTTTCTTCTATCTCTGTCTAATCCTGTTCGTAAGTCTCGCATTATTTCTTGAATTAAAGCCATTCTTGCTCGTTGTTCACCAGGATCGTCTAAGCCAACTAAAAGATAGGTTTTTTTACCTGTAGTGTAACGACGGATTAAGTTCCATCCTTTAATTGTAAAAAATCCTGTAGCAATCCGAATTTTTTGTTGAGCTTCTTGTAGCAACTCAATAATATATTGCAATGATTTACCTGATTCAAACCAACTTGAACGTTTTTTATTGTGTTGCACAATTAATCTCCCCTAATAATATTCATTCCCTCAGCCGTCAGCCCATACAGACGCTGGTTTTCCCTCTCCCCGCTCAAATTTTTCTATCCCCTTGGGAATTCAATATTTCCATAATCTTCCCTATTTGTCAACCAAACTTTTCCAAAGATTCCCCTACAAAAAAAAGCTCCTGCCGTTAAGCAGGAGCCTTTTTCGATTAGACAATCAAATCAGAAATAAATTCGATCGATTAGTCTAAGTCTGGCATAGAAAGTACCGCTTCATTTTCGCGATCGATACCCCTTTCAAAGCCAGCGACAGCCGCGCGAGCGCGACCAGCGTGCCACAAGTGGCCGACCAAGAAGAAGAAACCCATCACAAAGTGGAAACAGGCGAGCCAAGAACGAGGTGACGTAAAGTTAAATGCGTTAACTTCAGTTGCCAAGCCGCCCACAGAGTTCAGAGAACCCAAAGGAGCGTGAGTCATGTACTCAGCAGCGCGGCGAGCTTGCCAAGGCTGAATGTCGTTCTTGATTTTGTTCAAGTCCAAACCGTTAGTACCGCGCAAGGGTTCCAACCAAGGGCCTTGGAAATCCCAGAAACGCATCGTTTCACCGCCGAAAATGATTTCGCCAGTAGGAGAGCGCATCAGGTATTTACCCAGACCGGTGGGGCCTTGTGCAGAACCGACGTTAGCACCCAAGCGTTGGTCGCGGATCAGGAAGGTCAAAGCTTGCGCTTGAGAAGCTTCCGGGCCCGTCGGGCCGTAGAATTCGCTGGGGTAAGCAGTGTTGTTGAACCAGACAAAGCAGCAAGCGATGAATCCCATCAGGGACAAAGCGCCCAAGCTGTAAGACAGGTAAGCTTCGCCAGACCAGATTAAGGCGCGGCGAGCCCAGCCGAAAGGCTTGGTCAAAATGTGCCAAACACCGCCAGCGATACAAATCAGGCCCAGCCAGATGTGACCGCCGATGATATCTTCCATGTTGTTGACGCTGACAATCCAGCCTTCGCCACCAAAAGGAGAGCGAACCAAGTAGCCAAAAATCACAGCCGGGTTCAGAGTGGGGTTCGTGATAATACGCACGTCGCCGCCGCCCGGAGCCCAAGTGTCATAGACACCGCCGAAGAACATGGCCTTAGCTACTAGCAGCAGAGCGCCGCATCCCAACAGAATCAGGTGGTAGCCGATGATATTGGTCATCTGGTTCTTATCTTTCCAGTCGTAGCCGAAGAACGAAGAGTATTCTTCGAGAACTTCCGGGCCGCGAACGGCGTGATAAATACCGCCCAAACCGAGAACAGCAGATGAAATCAAGTGAAGAACGCCGACTACGAAGAACGGGAAGATATCCGTAACTTCACCGCCGGGGCCGACGCCCCAACCCAAAGTAGCGATGTGGGGCATCAAAATTAAGCCCTGTTCGTACATGGGCTTTTCTGGGATAAAGTGAGCGACTTCAAACAAAGTCATTGCACCGGCCCAGAACACGATCAAGCCAGAGTGAGCGACGTGGGCGCCCAGCAGTTTGCCAGATAGATTGATTAAACGAGCGTTGCCAGACCACCAAGCGAACCCGGAGGATTCTTGGTCGCGACCGCTTGCGTAGGAATTAGAGAGCGTTACCACCCGGTAGAACCTCCAACGATTTTAGATTTTGGATTTTGGGTTTTTTTGTTCCCTAGTAGGTCACGGTATCACCGCGCCTGCCCCGGGGAATAGGGATTTGGATTTCAATTTCAGTTTAAAAAAATTAAATTAATCTGAAATCCAAATCCAGATTTTTTTAAAGTGCGTTACCGCGAGGCAGAACTTCTTCAGGGAAGATGAAGTTTTCGTGGGGTTGGTCGGTAGGAGCCATCCAAGCACGAATGCCTTCGTTAAGCAGAATGTTCTTAGTGTAGAACGTTTCAAACTCAGGATCTTCAGCAGCGCGCAATTCTTGGGATACGAAGTCATAAGCGCGCAGGTTTAATGCTAAACCGACGATGCCAATGGAGCTCATCCACAAGCCTGTGACGGGCACGAACAGCATGAAGAAGTGCAACCAGCGCTTGTTGGAGAAGGCAATTCCGAAGATTTGCGACCAAAAACGGTTGGCTGTCACCATCGAGTAGGTTTCTTCCGACTGAGTTGGGTTGAAGGCGCGGAAGGTGTTTGAGCCTTCGCCGTCTTCAAACAAGGTGTTTTCTACGGTTGCACCGTGGATGGCGCACAGCAGCGCGCCGCCCAAGATGCCTGCAACGCCCATCATGTGGAAGGGGTTGAGCGTCCAGTTGTGGAAGCCTTGCAGGAATAGCAGGAAGCGGAAAATTGCTGCGACGCCGAAACTGGGGGCGAAGAACCAGCCTGATTGACCCAAGGGGTAAAGCAGGAACACGGAAACAAACACGGCTATCGGGCCGGTGAATGCTAGGGCGTTGTAGGGACGGATGCCTACCAAACGGGAGATTTCGATCTGGCGCAGGCAAAAGCCTATAAGTGCGAAAGCGCCGTGGAGGGCAATGAAGGTCCACAGCCCGCCGAGTTGGAACCAGCGGGTGAAGTCCCACTGTGCTTCGGGGCCCCACAGGAACAGCAGCGAGTGTCCGAGGCTGTTGGCTGGGGTGGAAACTGCTACGGTGAGGAAGTTGGCTCCTTCGAGGTAGGAGCTTGCCAAACCGTGGGTGTACCAGGAGGTGACGAAGGTGGTGCCTGTTAACCAGCCACCGATGGCTAGGTAGGCGCAGGGGAATAGCAGGATGCCAGACCAGCCTACGAAGACGAAGCGATCGCGTTTGAGCCAGTCGTCGAGTACATCAAAGATGCCTCTTTCGGTCTGGGCGCGTCCGACTGCGATTGTCATTGCGGTAAAATCCTTTTGCTTGTTAAAAGACTAAGGTTTCTAATTAAAGTTAACATAACTATATATTAGAAGTTCATAATCTTTCAACATAATTAGCAGAAGTTGATACACAATGCCATCGCTCGGTCGCGATCTCGTCAGTGAAACGTGACTGAGGTGGGCTAATTGAATTAAAATTTGGCTTTAAGGCTGTTTAGTTTTATGACTGCAAAAACAACGACCTCGATCGATTCGATCCTGCGCTACCAAGTTGTGGGTTCCCGCCGCTTCAGCAATTACTGGTGGGGGACGATTGTCACCATTGGAGGGACTGGTTTCCTGCTGTCGGGCCTTTCCAGCTACTGGCACGTGAACCTGCTGCCTTTTGCTGACCCGACTCAGCTTGTTTTCATCCCCCAAGGCATCGCGATGGGTTTCTACGGTGTCTGCGGCGTGCTGTTGGCGCTTTACCTGTGGCTGACTGTTCTCTGGGATGTCGGCGGCGGTTACAACGAGTTCGATCGAAAAACTGGTAACATTCGGCTCTTTCGCTGGGGATTTCCCGGCAAAAACCGCAAATTTGATTTTACTTGCAAGACATCGGACGTGCAATCTGTGCGGGTTGACATTAAAGAAGGTCTCAGTCCCCGCCGCAGTATTTATCTTAAGCTCAAAGACCGCCGTCAGTTTCCCCTGACTAGAGTCGGACAGCCGATTGCTTTGTCTGAAGTGGAAAATCAAGCTGCCGAATTGGCTCGATTTTTGCAAGTTCCCCTAGAAGGACTTTAGGGATTTTTCATTTTCGATTGGTAATGTCTCGTAGGGTGCGCATTGCGCACCAAATCGATAAATATTGGGTGAGCACGAAGCGGTGCAAATTATTCCTGGTAAACCGATAAATTTAGGGTGCGCAATGCGCACCTTACATCATTGAGTGAAAGTGAAAGTGAAAGTGAAAGTGAAAATACAAATGCAAATGCAAATCAAAATTCAGCGGTGGTTGTTCTCACTTTTAATAATTGGTGCGTTGTTTGTTGGGGGATGCGGTAATTCCCCGGCTGTGAACTCAACTCCGACAGGGACTCCTGCGGGTGAAAGCATTTCTTTGTCTCCGTCTCCGTCTCCGGCTGCGGTAGCGGCGAGCTCGCAATTTAGCAATTTGCCACGATTGGAAGGAACAGCAACAGTGGTGATGACTGTTAAAGGTGCTCCAATTACGATCGAACTCGACGGCAAAAATGCTCCAATTACTGCGGGCAATTTTGTCGATTTGGTTCAGAAGGGAGTCTACGACGGGTTGGTCTTTCACCGAGTCGTGCGGGAACCTCAGCCTTTTGTAGTTCAGGGCGGCGACCCCCAGGGTAAAGACCCTAAATTCCCTGCGGCGCGGCTGGGAACTGGCGGTTTTATTGACCCGAAAACATCTGCTGAACGCAGGATTCCTCTGGAAATTAAAGCTAAAGGTGCTGCAAATCCGACTTACAGCGCGACGCTACAAGAAGCTGGGGTTAAGGAGAAACCCGTTTTGGTGCACAGTCGCGGGGCTGTGGCTATGGCTCGATCGCAGAGTCCTGATTCGGCTTCTTCTCAGTTTTACTTTACTTTGACCGATGTGCCGTTTTTGGACGGGAGTTATGCGGTTTTTGGGTACGTGAAGCAAGGGATGGATGTTGTTGATAAGATTGAAGCGGGCGATCGCATTGAAAAGGCTACTGTTACTCAGGGCTTGGAAAATTTTAAGGCTGTTAGCTGAAATTAGTCATTAGTCATTAGTCAGCAGTCATTAGTGAATGGATGTTGTTGTTACTGGAATTGGTCTTGTTTCGGGTTTAGGGACTCTGGAAACGGGCTGGAAAAGACTGCTGTCTGGAGAATCTGGAATCGATCGGCATCAACCTTTTTTAGAACTTGAACGGCGACCTTTGGCTTTAATTGGCAAAAAACCTGCCGATTTAATAACTTTAATTCGGCAGGTTTTAGCAGATGCTTTGCAAGATGCTAATTTGATGTTGCCTTTGCCTGATTGCGGGATTGCGATCGGTTCTAGCCGAGGTTTCCAGGCGAATTTGGAACTGTTTGCGAGGGAAGGAAGAGGGAAGAAGGAAGAAGGAAGAAGGAAGAAGGAAGAGGGAAGGGAATTACCGATTACCGATTACCAATTACCGATTACCGATTCTCAATTCGTGAATTTTTTGCCTCACATGGGGGCGATCGCGGCGGCGAGGGCAATAGGCTCGACGGGACCGGTACTGGCGCCGATGGCTGCTTGTGCGACGGGTATTTGGTCGATCGCCCGTGCTGTTGATTTAATCCGCACTGGTGAGTGTCAGCGGGCGATCGCAGGTGCTGTGGAAGCGCCAATTACACCGCTGACTGTGGCTGGATTTAGCCGGATGGGTGCTTTGGCAAACGCTGGCTGCTATCCCTTTGATGAAAATCGGGAAGGGTTTGTGCTCGGTGAAGGCGGGGCTTTATTTGTATTAGAATCGGCCGAGTTGGCAAGGCGTCGTGGCGCTAAAATCTACGGGCGAATTTCCGGTTTTGGCTTGACAAATGATGCTTGCAATGCTACCGCGCCGGCTCTGGGAGGGAAAAGTGCGATCGCGGCGGTAAATCAATGTTTGAAACATAGCAATTTAGCGGCGGTTGATATAGATTTTATTCATGCTCACGGTACTGCAACTGAGTTAAATGACCGATACGAAGCGCTGTTAATTGAGAAGTTGTTTCCCCGAGGAGTTGCTGTTAGTTCGACTAAGGGGGCTACGGGTCATACTTTGGGAGCTTCGGGAGCTTTGGGCGTAGCTTTTTGTTTGATGAGTATTAAATATCAGATGTTGCCGCCTTGCGTTGGAATGGAAAAACCGGGGTTTGAATTAGATTTTGTTCGCTGTGCGCGATCGGCTATTGTCAGAAATGCGGTTTGTTTAAGTTTTGGCTTTGGCGGGCAGAATGCTGCGATCGTTTTATCTCGCGAGTGTTAATTTTTGCAAACTCGGTCGATCGGCATTTAAATTACACGATCTCTCTACAGTTAAAATCTTCTGAGGCTGTCCGGAGAACCCGCCCGCACATCCAATTTAAATCTGAAAAATTGTACAATATTTATGTATTTTAGTCAATAAACTGAGAATTTTGGTGAGATTGCTGGTGCTGCTATGCTAGTCTGGCTCTGCATCCCGACCCAGATCCTTGCGTCCAAGCCTGGGATGTCAGAAAATAGAGGCAGATTAAAGCAGCATTGTATTTTATTAACGCACCGATCCCGATCTGCGAAAATAGAAGAAAGAAACTGTCTAAATTAAGCCTTAGGTATTTTCACATGGATCTGGCATCTCATCGATTTATGTCTTATTTTGAACCAGAGGAAGCTGCTCACCTTTGCCAAATAGCTGTTGTGGAGAGTTTTGCTGAGGAAACACTGGTTTTTGAAGAAGGAGAAACAGCAGATTTTTTATATCTAGTTTTAGAAGGTGAAGTCGAGTTTAGCAAGCGGATTGAAAACAAAAAATATCAAACTGTTGCTATCGCTAAGCCCGACGATTATTTTGGCGAACTCGGAGTTTTAGACGGAGAGCCTCGCAGTGCTAGAGCTGTGGCAGTTAGCGGATCGACTTTGGCAAAAATAGGTCGGGAAGAACTGATAGCAACTCTGCAGTTTGCTAAAGGCAGTGCGGTACTGAAAATGTTTAGTTTCATTACAAAAAATTTGCGTGATACTACGGATCAATATGTTAGCCAGTTCGTACACAGACAAAAAATGGTATTGGTAGGAGAAATGGTGAGCACAATTATTCACGATTTCAAAAATCCTTTTACGGGAATTAAACTCTCCAGCGAAATGCTCAAAGAAATGCACCCGGATGAGGAAACTCAGGAGTGGTGCGAACTTATTCAATTGCAGGTTCAGCGAATGTTGGGGATGGCTGAAGAAGTATTAGAATTTTCGCGCGGCAATGCTGTATTACATAAAAAACCAGTTAATCTAATCCAGACGTTGCAGCAGTTTGAAAGGTTGAACAGAGTTTATTTTGAGGCGGCAAAAGTAGATTTGGTCTTACGGGTGACAGAAGTGATAGTGGAAGCAGACGAAAATAAAATTTTGCGTGTTTTGCAAAATTTAGTTGGGAATGCTGCTGAAGCTTTTGGGGGGCGCGGGGGGCGAGTAGAGATTATTGTGACACAAAGTGAGGAGTGGGCAGAAATTAGCATTTACGATAACGGCCCGGGCATTCCGGAGGCTATTAAGGAAAATTTATTTGAACCTTTTGTGACTTATGGCAAGCGGACTGGTACTGGATTGGGAACGGCGATTGTTAAGTCAATCGTTGATGCTCACAAAGGGGAAATTACTTATGAGTCGGAGGACGAAAAAGGGACAACTTTTTACATCCGCTTGCCGAAAATCATGGCTTGAGCCGATGAATTTAAGTAGGTAGGAAGATATGTACTTAGGACTTTCTCACTCAGTCTCACAGATTTGGTTGACAAGTAGATATCTTGCGATCGAACAATATTTTTCTAAGAAACCGGGTTTAAAAGCGTAAGTCCTAATACTGTGTAGCGAGTTGCAGAATGCAGTAGAATTGAATTAACGAAGCGCTAAAAATCTGATGCCAGTTACTATTCAAACCTTACCCACAGAAGTTATCGATTTAATTGCCGCAGGCGAAGTGATTGACTCGATCGCCGCAGCGGTACGAGAATTAGTTGAAAATTCTCTGGATGCAGGCGCAACTCGCATCGTTGTTTCTGTCTGGCCCGAACAGTGGCGGGTACAAGTTGCAGATAATGGTACGGGAATGGATCTGGAAAATTTGCAGCAGGCTGCTTCGCCTCACAGTACGAGCAAAATTACCACTGAAGCAGACCTTTACAAAATTGCTACTTTGGGATTTCGCGGGGAAGCTTTGCACAGTTTGGCTCAGTTGGGCTGTTTGGAGGTTTTGAGCCGATCGAATGATTTGGGATTGGGGGATTTTTCGGGAAATCGAGAGTCGGCACAAACCCCCGCCAAATCATCGTTTAACAAGGGGGGAATTGAAAATGCTCGATCGGGCTGGCGGGTAGTTTACAATAACGCAGGCGTTGCTGTGGAGGTGGAAACAGCGGCGATCGCTCCGGGTACGGTGGTGACTGTTGATAATTTGTTTGGCAATTGGCCTGTGCGCCGCAGTTTTTTGTCGGCGGCACAGCAAATGCGATCGATACAATCAATTCTTCAGCAAATTGCTATTTGTCACCCGCAGGTTAATTGGCAGTTGCGTCAAGGAAATACCCCTTGTTTGCACGTAACTCCTGGTAGCACAGCGGAACACATTTTACCTCAATTTGTGCGCGGTGTGCGAGCGAGCGATTTGCAGTATTTAAAGTTAGATTTGCCTGCGAGTCCTGAAAATCAGAAAGCAGCAAATTTATTGGTAGAAACTCAACTTGTTGCAGCTACAGTTAAGCACAATTACCAATTACCCGTTGCCAGTTCCCAATTCCCAATGCCCAATTCCCAGCGTTTGGAGTTAGTAATTGGTTTGCCCGATCGCTGTCACCGCAGGCGACCGGATTGGGTAAAGGTGGGGGTAAACCGGCGAGTTGTGCGATCGCCCGAATTAGAGCAAACTATTCTCAGCGCCTTTGCCCGCACTTGTCCGCGCGATCGCTATCCAGTCTGTTTTGTTCACCTGCAAATCTCCCCCTCGGAAATCGATTGGAACCGCCACCCGGCTAAGGTGGAAATTTATCTGCACGATCCGAGTTTTTGGCAAGAACAAGTTAGCGAGGCAATTGCTCGCGCTTTGCACCTGAATGATGAGGTTTTGCCTGCTGCCCCAATTCCAGAACGAGTCGGAAAATTGCTGAAGGCATCGGAACAACAAAGTGCTTACAGTGTCGGGATTTCGGCTAAGCAGAATGATGACGGCGGCGCAGAGGAAAAAGCTAATAAAATAGGATTGATGGAGTTGAGGGCGATCGCTCAAATTCACAATACTTACATTGTTGCGGAACATTCCAGCGGAATGTGGTTGATAGAACAGCACATCGCTCACGAGCGCGTTTTGTACGAGCAATTGTGCGCGGCTTGGCAGCTAAAATGTCTAGAAAAACCAGTGATTCTCAGTCAGTTATCGGCGCTGCAAATTGAGAATTTATCCCGCTTGGGTTTGGAAGTAGAAACTTTTGGCGAACAGCTATGGGCTGCCCGCGAAGTTCCTGAATTGTTAGCCGAGCGAGATGACTGTGCGGATGCGCTTTTTGAACTCAGTAAGGTAGCAGATTTGCAAGCGGCTCAAGTTGCGACTGCTTGCCGCAGTGCTATGAAAAACGGTACTCCTTTAAATCTTTTGCAAATGCAGAATTTGTTGGATGAATGGCAGCAAACTCGCAATCCGCGCACTTGTCCTCACGGCCGCCCTATCTATTTTGCTTTGGAAGAATCGACTTTGGCTCGGATTTTTCGCCGGAGTTGGGTGATTGGCAAAAGTCACGGGATTTAAAAGTTATTTTGATATCGGATGAAGCTCACGTCAAGCAGGCTCGATTGAAAAAAATCGTGAAGCTTTATTAAAAATAGTGGCTGATTTAGATACAAAAACTTAGAATACATTAAAATTTAAATAATTCACTGTTTTTAATATCTTTTGGGCAACAGGCAAGATGCCTGTTCCACAAGAAAAAAGGCCTGTATTACCATAAAAAAAATTAATTATACTACAAAAAATGCCTGTTTACCCGAATAATCTTTGTTGTGGCACAGGCATCTTGCCTGTTCATGATGTTGGTACAAAAAGTAAATTAAAAATAAATCAATAATAAATATGGATTTTCCGATCGCCCGACAACTATTTTATCGAGAAATAAATCAGCCTGATGGCTCGATTGACCTGGCGAAAGCTGCCCTTTACATGGCTTTGGAAGAATACCCCAATTTGGAGCCCGAAGAGTATCTAAACGCTCTCGACACGATCGCAGATGAAGTGCGCGATCGCCTGCCGGCACAGAATTATCCGCTGCGGATTATTCAAACTATTAACGCCTATTTATACGGGGAGTTGCAGTTTGCGGGCAATGATGCTGATTATTACGACCCCCGCAATAGCTTTTTGAATGAAGTGATCGATCGGCGTACTGGCATTCCGATTTCTTTATCTTTGGTTTATTTGGAAGTTGCTAAGCGCATTGATTTTCCGATGGTCGGAATTGGGATGCCGGGACATTTTTTAATTAGACCGGATTTTGAAGATGCTGGTATTTTTGTTGATGCGTTTAACGGCGGGGAAATATTATTTCCTGAAGATTGTCAAGCCAGACTTTCTCAAATTTACGGTCAACCGATGGAGTTGCAGCCGGCTTTTCTAGCCCCGATCGGTCGCCGGCATTTTTTGGGGCGAATGCTGGGAAATCTGAAGGCGATTTACTTGCAGCAGCGAGATGCTGTGAGGGTACTTTTGGCACTCGAACGGATTTTGCTGCTGTTTCCCGATGCGGTGGGTGAACGGCGCGATCGCGGAATTCTGTACTATCAAGTTGGTCGCTTGACCGAGGCGCGCCACGATTTGCAACTCTACCTGAGAAATGCTCCGAATGCTGAGGATGCTGCTAGAATTCGCCAATTGCTCGATCGGCTCGATCGGGATATGTTAACTTAAATTCGCTATATGTCGCACACTATAAGATGTGAAACCGACACTCAATAAACTGTTGCTCGACGGCAAAATGTCGCTTTTATAAGTTTTGCAAAGCTAGATAAAATTCTCGCCAGTATGCCTCTAACATATAAGCGATCGATTGACACCTATCTTTTGATAGGTTAAATTTGCTTAACATGACTGTAAAATCATAGGTCATTTAGGGAGTTCCCGAGTCCACTTTCCCGACTGATACCCGCACAGACGATCGATCGAAAAAGTATTTTGACGTAAAGAGGCACAAACCCATGAACTTTCAGTTTCAACAAGGTTATCTCAACGGAATGCAAGCGCTGTCAGCCCATTTAACCAAAAGAATGTCAAAGTCTTTATCATTAGGTTTGGCGCTTTTTCTGGGAACAAGTGCAGTATTCCTGAGCAGCGACAAAGCCTTTGCATTAGACAATGTTACCGTAAAATACGGTGCTGTTGACGTAACATTACCGATAAGCGACTTGCAAAGCTTGGCACAAACTGGCAAAGCATCATCTCAACTGCAAAGCGTTCTGAGTCTTGCGAAACAAACTCCAGAGTCGATGCGCGAAATATTAACGCGAGAAGTGCCTTTAGATTCCCAATTAGTAGCGCGGCTGGCAAATACTTATTTTGGGGACATTGTTTTTAAACAATTGGGCGAGGTTGCTTATACGCCTGCCACTCGTCTTCAAAGCGCGCCCGCACTTCGCGATGCTTTAGTCGCAGCTTCCAAAGATGGCAAAATATCGCTGCTGGAAGTGATGCAAAGTTACAGCCCTGCGGCCTTAGAAGTTGACGGCAATCAAGCTATGGCTATCTACGAGCGAGTGATTAAAGACGTGCAAGATTTGCAAGCTTTGTATCAGAATTCCCCGGCTTTGCAAAATACCGCCGGCCAAGCGGTGAATTCCGCCAGACAAATGATTTGTCAGCCCAGTCCCTCGGGAAGTACAAAGTAAATAACTGAAGTTGCAGGTAATTGGTAATTGGGAACTGCTGCTTTTTTTCCCTATTAGCTCTCGTTTTCAGCTATTACCAATTACCAATTCCCAATTCCCAATTACCAATTACCCATTTTTTGAGATAATTGCTCGGCTACCCGTTTGAGTCGGCGGAGTTGGTCTTTCATATCTTTCTGCGTCCAAGGGGCTGCAAATCGATTGAAACCAAATCTAATTAAAGGATTGGGAATTTGAAATTCAAAGCGGTTAATCAAGAGAGTTCCTTGGATTTGGGGCTGGCATTCCCAGCGATCGCATCCTTTGAAAAATCCGTCAAACCCCCACACAATTAAACCGGGTTGTCGCTCCAACACCACACTCTCTAAAGTGGGTTGCAAAACGGGAATTTTTATGATAAATAAGCTGCGACTTCCTACAGCAGTATCCCATTCGCCCTCGGGATCGCATCGCAGCAGGGGATTAAGCCACTTGTGCATTAAAGTGCGATCGACTATACACTGCTCCACCACAGTAGCAGCAGCGCTAATTTCAATGGATTGCTCGAAAACTTGACGAATTGACATGAGAACCTGCAACAAGGAGGGTATTACAAAACTTTGCTTACTTTAATAGTCCTTTATTTACTTGTAACGTCAATTTTTCCAGAAATTAAAAGATTGACACACTCATAAATACAGTGTATCATCTTGAATTAAAGTATATATACCGATTATGCAGTTAGTCGAAAGGCACGTCATTAAACCAAATCATAGGTTTTATCGAGAAGCCGATCGACTGTCTTGGCTGTGCAAAAATCTTTACAACAGCGCTAACTACATCTACCGTCAAAACTTTTTCGCCAGCCAACAAACAAACGCTCTGGCTGTTTATCACGCGCTAAAAACAAGTCCTGATTACAAAGCACTGCCCGCAAAAGTAGCACAAAGCACGCTCGGCTTAGTCCTCAAAGCATGGACTAGCTATTATCTGGCGGTGCGAAACTATCAGGAAGACCCAACTAAATTTAAAGTCGCACCTAAAATACCTCATTATAAAGGTTCAAGAGAGCGAAAAAGAGAGGACGGGCGCTATGTAGTTGTATTTAATTGTCAAGCTGTCAGCAAAAGAGCCTTAAAACAAGGATATGCTCGTCCCTCTGGGACTAATATTTGGTTGCCATCAAAAGTCACCTCGATTTTGGAAATCCGGATTGTTCCCAAGGTAGGTTGTTATGTTGTCGAGGTGGTATATGAAAAGTTAGAACAGCCTTTACAAGTTAATCAGAGAGTAGCTGCCATAGATTTAGGATTAAACAATCTGGCAACATTAACCTACAATGTTCCTGGGTTAGTACCGACAATCTACGACGGACGGGCTGTTAAATCAACCAATCAATACTGCAATCAAGTTTCCGAAGCATTGAAATCATTGCTACCCGCAGGGCAAAAAAACAGTAAAAAACTTGCCAAATTGTGGCACAAGCGTAACTGTAAAGTGGATTACTACCTCCACACGGCGAGTTCCGCAATTATTAAAGAACTCGTCAATCGTCAAATTGGCTTGCTGGTTATAGGCTGGAACCATGATTTTAAAGATGGGATTCATACTGGCAAGGTTAACAATCAAAATTTTGCCTGCATTCCCCATGCCAGGTTCGTGCAAATGTTGCAGTACAAAGGAAAACTTGCGGGAATAAAAGTTGTGTTAGTAGAGGAGAATTACACATCCAAATGTTCAGCATTGGATCGGGAACCAATTCAAAAACATTCCGACTACACGGGCAGTAGGGTAAAAAGAGGATTGTTCAGAACCCAAACTGGACGATTCATAAATGCCGATGTCAACGGTTCTTTGAATATTGGCAGAAAAGCAGTCGGAGATGGGTTTATCCCTAATTCGATAGAGGGTTTTGTAGTTAACCCTGTACGATTAAAAGCGTACAAACATTAAATTTAGGCGATGTCTAGATTTTGTGTAACTATTATTAAAGTTTCGTCTTTTCCATGTCAAATATGACGTTAACCTGAGAAAAAAATGAATGAAACTTGGCAAGAAATAACTCAACCGATATCGGGCCCAATAGCGGCTTTGTCCGATCGCATTTTGGCCCAGGCCCCGCCCCCCCCGAATCCGCTGACAGATGCCGAACGCGGAATTAACAATTTCATTCAGGGATCAAACATTGAAAACCTCATCTGGGCCGTCGGTATCCTGCTAGTTGGCTTGATAGTATCAGCCCTCGTCTCATCTGTAGTCGGAGGATTGCTCAAGAAAACTACGATCGACAACCGACTGGCTGCTTGGATTACCGGCCGCCCGGAAGGAGCAGGATCTCCGCAAGTGGAAAAATGGATTTCTGCTGCGGTGTTCTGGATCATTTTTGTCTTTTTCCTAGTTGCGTTTTTCAACCGCCTGAATCTAACGGCTGTCTCGCAACCCCTCAATACTTTTCTCAATCAAATAGCTAATTTCTTGCCGAAGTTAGCCGGCGCGCTAATTTGGTTGGGGATTGCTTGGGTGTTGGCGACAGTCGCCAAATTGGCCGTATCGCGGGTGATGCGGACTTTTAGCGTGGACGAGCGCTTGAATCAGGAGGTGGGCACTGCGCCCAGGGAGCGCCCTTTGCTGCTGAGCGATACTGTGGCGAATGCGCTGTACTGGTTCATTTTTCTGCTATTTTTGCCGCTGATTCTGGAAGCGCTGCAATTGCAGCAGGCTCTGCTGCCGGTTAATAATTTGCTCAACCAAATTCTGGCGGCAATTCCGAAAATTCTGGAAGCTGTGCTGATTGGGTTTGTGGGCTGGCTGCTGGCTGTGGTGGTGCGGCGGATTGTCACGAATCTGTTGGCTGCTGCTGGGACGGACAGTTTGGGCGCTCGGTTTGGAATTTCGCGGACTGCGGGCGGACAATCGCTGTCGTGGATTGTCGGGACGATCGTCTATGTTTTGATTTTGATTCCAACCGCGATCGCAGCTCTCAACGCTTTGGACATTCAGGCGATTTCGCAGCCTGCAGTCGCGATGCTCAACGACATTTTGGGCGCGGTTCCTAAAATCTTCACCGCAGCGCTGATTCTGGCGGTTGCTTACATTTTGGGGCGCTGGGTAGGCGATTTGGTTACTAATATCCTGACCGGAATTGGCTTTAACAATGTCTTTTCTTGGTTGGGAGTGCAGCCGCCGCCGAAACAGCGGCTGCGGCTACCGCCAAATTCGATCGATCCGGAGGCAACGATTCTTCAGGAACCGGAACTTCCGGCCCGCACGCCTTCGGAATTTGTCGGCATTGTGGTGCAGGTGGGCATCATGCTGTTTGCTGTGGTGGCTGCTACCGACGTGTTGCAGATTCCAGCGCTGACGGCGATTGTTAGCGGTATTGTGCTGGTTGCAGGCCGGGTGCTAGCCGGTTTGGTGGTATTTGCGATCGGCTTGTATTTGGCGAATCTGGCGTTTAGTTTGATTGCCAGTTCTGGAACTCGCCAAGCGCGGCTTTTGGGCCAAACGGCTCGGATCGCGATTATTGCTTTTGTTGCGGCCTTGGCGCTGCAACAGATGGGCATTGGCAGCGATATTGTGAATTTGGCTTTCGGGCTGCTGCTCGGGGCGATCGCAGTTGGTATTGCTCTAGCTTTTGGTTTGGGCGGACGCGAGATTGCGGCCGACCAAATTCGCGAATGGTTAGCGTCGTTTAAACAAGATAAAACGCCGCGTTTGTAACTCTATAAAATGGCGTTTGTCAAGTACAAACGCCATTTTTTTATGCTTAATTTCATTACCGTCAGGCCAGAAGTGTTGAATGATAGGAAAAGATTGCTAAAGTTGGCAGAGCAATGTATAATTGTAGACTTATAAATTATTAATAATCAACTAAAATGCTATTTTCTAACTTCCCCAAAATTGTCAAACGGTATCTCGCCCATTTACCCAAAGATGATTATCCTGTTTTAGATAGCTTCACATTTGTCTCCTGCTGGCTAGGGTTCAGTTTTGATCAAAGTCTAGATACTATGCGTTCCCTATTTTCCCGTTTAAACAGTCGAGATATTTCCCTAGATATATCAACTTTTTCAAAGGCTAGTAAGCATAGAGATATTGATGTTTTTGTAAAAATTTTTGAAAGATTGCAAGGGCATCTAAAACGTCAATTAATCAGCAAAGATAG